>CAYYUU010001259.1:0-2252 GCA_964474955.1 uncultured Alcaligenaceae bacterium
TTGATCTTTTCATCCCCGTTTTCATCTTGGGTCCAACTTAACGGAGTAGTATTAACGGGAATTTTGCGGGGTTTGGCCGATTCATGTTTGGCCAGCTTCAACGTCAAAACGCCGTGTTCCAGTTTTGCTTCGACGTTCTCCGGATCGACGGCGAACGGAAGGGTCAACGTCCGGACGAATTGCCCAAACGGACGTTCTTGGCGATGACGAACAGATTTTTCAGGAACTTGTGGCTTGCGTTGGCCTTTGATGGTCAGTTGGCTGTTGCCGGTCACGTAAACTTCGAGGTCTTCCAAAGCCAAGCCAGGCAACTCGGCGGAAACGTGAATTCGCTCGCCGTCTTCCCAAACGTTCAACGCAGGTCCGGTCTGCCCACTTGGGTTTTCGCCTTGAGCCAACCGATTCATGAGTCGGCTTGCTTCGGATAACTGGCGAAGCGAATTCCAGAGCGGGTTGTACGTTTCCCATCGTGATTGAACCATTGTGCCTTCCTCCTCTTGTCTGAGAGCGTTTCCAGATTTCAAGACAACAGTGTTTTCTGTGGAGTAATTCACCCGGGTTCGTTGGTCTCCAACAGCTCCATGTTCGTTTCTTACTCAATGCAGGAAGCGTGCCAAATGGAATTCGCACACCGGCTGCGCACTTGGTGAGATATGCAACTATATGGTATTTATAGACTTAGAACGGTTGGCTTTGTCGAAAAATCCGCCAAGAAATGAGAAAGCAAGTGAGAGATGGACAGCGGAAAATACTCGAGAAGGGTCAAATTGGCAGGCGTACAAGGTTGACAGGGAGGAGTTGGGAGAAAACCGACAACCACGAAAGCCACGGATGATGTTTCTTATCCGTGGCTTTCGTGGTTGATCTTCTTCGCGTCTTCACGTCTTCGTGGGAGACTTGTTCTGTTAGTTCTTCGCTTTGCCGCCAATCGAAATGAGGTGCCGCAACGTCCGGAAGTAAATCCGGCCACCTGCAATGGCTGGAGTGCTGGACACTCTTTCTCGTAACTGCATGCGACCAAGAGAACGGAATGTGTCAGCCGCTTCGAATACGAAGACTTCGCCGTTCGTGGCGGTGCAGTAAATGTTGTTCCCCGCACAAACCGGAGAAGCGTAAAACTCTGTGTTGGGCAGGTTCTTTTGCCAAATGACCTTCCCGGTTTTGGCGTCGAGGCAAGTGGCGACTCCTCGCTCCGAACAAAGAAAGACGCGGTTGCCAATGGGTAGTGGTGTTGGCATGTACGAGACGGCTTTTTGATATCGCCAGACTTCTACGGGCTTGCCGTTTTTCGAAACGCTCGCCGGTCGCATCGCCACAAGGTTCTTCTGTTTGGTGACGAAACCGCACGTCCCCAACACAAGATCACCGGCCACGACCGGAGACGAAATGGCACGCTCGGCTTTGTTGGGGACGAAACAAGAAACTTCCCAATTGATTTTGCCAGTCTTTGCATCGACCGAGGTGATGCCCCTTTTCCAGTTGGTGAAAATGATTTCTTTCTTTTTGCCTTCGGGCTGGAACACGCACGGCGTCGAGAACGTTGCGTTCCCGCTTTTGCGAGGAATCTTCCATTGTACCTTGCCGTTGTTTTTGTTGACGGCCAAGAGATATCCCCGCTTGTCCTGGTCGCCCGCCAAGACCAACAAGTCATCGACAAGAATCGGCGATGGTCCAAAACCGTGCTTGCTCTTGAACGGTCCAAAATCCTTCCGCCAGACGATCTTCCCGTCGTGATGATACGCCGTCACCGTGTAATCCGCCGGACTCCCCCAGCTCACATAGAGATGTTTGGCGTCGACAACAGGCGTCGACGTCGCGAAACTGTTTCGCCGATGCTTCCTATGTTTTTCGCCCTCCGAAGTTTTCTTCCAAACCTGGCTTCCGTCTTTGCTGTTCAAGCAGACCACGATTCGCTGGCCGTTGTCTTCATCGAACCCCGTCAGGAAGATGCGATCTTTCCAAATGACTGGGCTCGAATGCCCAACGCCCGGGATGGCAACTTTCCAGTCGTAATCTTCCGCTGTCCACTTGGCCGGGAGTTCGGTTTCGGGGCTGATGCCGGAACCATTCGGCCCACGGAACCGAGTCCACTCTTGGCCCTGAGCGGTTCCACTCAAACCGAAGACGAGCCAGCAGAGTAGCACCACGGAAATTCGGTTGATCATCTGTCAATTCCCTTGTTGGGATGGGGTGAAAAGCATCTTCGCGGTGGGCACGATCAGCTGCATCAGCCCGTAGGCCCTGGCCGGGCT
>CAYYUU010001260.1:0-2252 GCA_964474955.1 uncultured Alcaligenaceae bacterium
CTATCGCATTCTCCACGCCGAACACAACCGCACCGGAAATAAAAGGTGCATCAATCCGATGACCGACTATGCCCACGGCCAATCCGATTCGATCGAAGGCATCACGCACTCGATCTGTACTTTGGAATTCGAGAATCATAGGCCGCTCTATGACTGGTTCCTCGACGCCATCGAAATTTACAAACCGCGACAAATCGAGTTCGCCCGGTTGAACCTGAGTTACATGGTGATGAGTAAGCGGAAGCTGTTGGAACTCGTCAAGTCGGGGGCCGTCAACGGTTGGGCCGATCCGCGGATGCCCACGATCTCGGGAATGCGTCGCCGAGGCTACACGCCGGAGGCACTGCGAGCCTTCTGCGAAGACATTGGCGTCGCCAAGTTTAATGGCGTGATCGAATTCCAGAAGCTCGAATACTTCATCCGCCAAGACCTCAACAAACGAGCGTTGCGGGCTTTTGCCGTGATGAATCCGCTCAAGGTCGTCATCACCAATTTCCCCGAAGGCGAAGTCAAGCAACTCGAAGGCGTGAACAACCCGGAGGATGAATCTGCCGGGAAGCGAGTGATTCCGTTCTCGCGGGAACTCTACATCGAGCGAGACGACTTCCACGAAGACCCGCCGAAGAAATATTTCCGCCTCGCACCGGGGAAAGAGGTTCGGCTTAGGTGGGCGTTCTTTATCAAGTGCGAAGAGGTCATCAAGGACGGCGCCGGGAACATCATCGAGCTACGCTGCACTTATGATCCGGAAACTCTCGGCGGCAAGGCACCCGACGGACGCAAAGTCAAAGGGACACTGCATTGGGTTTCTGCCGATCATGCTGTTGATGCGGAAGTTCGTCTCTACGAAACTTTGTTGGCCACGCCGACGTCCGACGAAGGGCTCGCCGAAGATGGCGACTGGAAAGACAATTTGAATCCGGACTCGCTCACAGTCTTGCCGAACTGTAAGGTCGAGCCAGCGCTGCGTGGTGCCAAGGTCGGTGGGCAGTATCAGTTCGAACGGGTGGGGTATTTCTGTGTCGATCCGGATTCGACGGACGAGAAGTTGGTGTTCAATCGGACCGTGACGCTCAACGATAGTTGGGCGAAGATGCAGAAGAAAGAGGGCAAAGGTTAATTCATTCCGAAAGATTCTCGTTTGCGTGAAGGGGATGCGTTAGGTAGCTGTCAATTTTCGCGTAGGGTGAAGTTCGGCAGGTCGTGTTTCTTGCTGGGATACATGTGTAGTTTGGAGTTTTTGGGCTATTGTGAAAGAATTGCTGAGAGTTCCGGACGTGGATAGTTTTGTCGGACCTCTCGGAGTTCTTTCTCACGGCGGACCGACCGTGACTCGGCTTCCACCCTAATTTCGCGGGATGAACTATCGACCGTGGTTTGGACCGTGGCGTTCTCGGACTCTTCCACCGAGATGTTTGTGTCCAATCTGCCGTCACTCCGATGCGGATCAGCGCGTCTTGGTCCCCAGAAGGAGATAACTGGTATGTCGCTTGCGCCGACATGCACGTTCCCTACGAAAACTTTCTCGAGCTCAAAAGAACGTATATCGTTAATGGCCCATCGCTTCAAATTTCTTTCAGCACATCGACAAACTTGGCCAACGCAGGCATGGGATACTTGTTGTTGCCCCAGACCTGATTCAGCCGAGAAAACTCTTCTTCGTTCAAGAACTCCAGAACTAGCGGAGCCGTCGTGCCATCATCGCAACGCACCACATTGGCATCGAATTACAAAATCCATTCTCTCTGGCCGGGATCATTTAGAAAACGAAGTGTGTAATGAATGAGTCTCGGATGCATGATTAGCCTATTGAACGCCACTCAAATATTTCATTCAGGCGAGAAAACGTAGCTTGGGCGTCCGATAACGTTAATCGTCAGCTGTCCAACGTATTTTCTTTCCGAGGGAAGGTCATGAACCCCGCACGTTTGCTTCTGTGCGCGATGTCCGTTGTGGTTGGAGATACTCCACCGCCAGATAACAACCAACGATCCTTACCCGATGGTTTCTATCTGGTCGTGCAGGCAGCGCCGACGAAGAACAAACTCAAGCCCGGAAAAGACGAACGGATCGTTCTGCGAAAGAACCTCTCGCCGAAAGGCAAAAAGGTTGGCCCGCCTGATTATTTGTTGATCAAGCGTAAGCCTGCGGTGCCGCTTGATCTTGCCCAGCCACCGAAAATTCGGAAAGAGGAATCGGGGAGCCTCGCGGTCTGTTTGGAATTGAAGAAACCTGCAGGAGAAATGCTTCGC
>CAYYUU010001261.1:0-2250 GCA_964474955.1 uncultured Alcaligenaceae bacterium
ACTCTCAACCCTCAACTCTCAACCCTCAATTCTCAACCCTCAATTCTCAACCCTTCACGGCTGCGAAATCCGCAAAACTACCTTCTTCGTCCGTCCTGAAGTTTCGGCTTGTACCGCGGCTTCCTGAATTTGGTCGAGCGGAAATTCTTGCACTTCGGTGTGGATCGTCCCTTCGTTGATCAATCCCTTGAGCTGGGCGAACAACCGAAGCATCTGAAATGGGCTTCGTTGCTTGACCCACTCCGAAAGCCAAAAACCTTCGACGCAACTTTGCTTGGCCATCAAGACCCGCGAGGATAACTGCATCGGTTCGTCGGAAAGCGTTCCGTAAAGCAATAGTCTACCGCCTTCGCCCAAAGACATGGCCGCTCCAACGGCAGTCGAACCACCGACGGCATCAATCGCGTGTGGGACGCCTTTTCCGTCGGTGAGTTCGAGGACTTGTTCGGCGATGTCGTCTCCAGTTCCGGCGATGGCGGTGTGTCCGGCTTGGACGAGTTCGTCGGCCTGTTCGGGACGACGAACGACGTTGAGAACGCGAATGGAATATTTCCTGGCGAGACTGCGAACCATTCCGCAGAGGGCACTGCCCGCGGCGGTCTGCAACAACCACTCACCCGACTTCACATCGAGGACTTTTTTCACCATCACGTAAGCGGTCGCGGGATTGACAAAGAATGTCGCGGCTTGGTCGTCTGGCATATCGCCAACCGGAACTACGTGCTTGGCCGACAAACAGACGTATTCCTTCCAGTTGCCTCCGCCACCTTTGAGCACGACGACTTTTTTCCCCGGCTTGAGTCCGCGCAACCAGGCGATCCAACTCGGCCTGACGGCATCTATGATTCCGACGCCTTCGTAACCCGGCGTGGCAGGCAACTCGGGACGTCGACCGTAGATGCCGCGGACCGTCATCAGGTCGGACGGATTGATCGGACTGGCGAGCATGCGGACCCGGACCTCGCCGTCTCCGGGTTCGGCCTTGGGAACGTCTTGGATTTGGAGGACTTCGGCGGGCTCGCCGAACTGTTCAACGACTGCGGCTTTCATTGGAACTCACTTGCGAGGAGAATGGGGGAGAGGAATTCATCGACCGGCCGCCTTCAGCCGTGAGATCAAAGCCTCAACATGCTGCGTGATCTCGGCCAGAGCTTCGGTCGGAGTGGCTTCGTCGACGTCGTGTACGTGCCAGTATTCTACTCGATCTTCCCATCCGGGGAACCGTTCGGCGAGCAGTGGCCGGTGTTCGACTTCTTTGAGGGCAACGACCAGAGCAGCAGAGAGTAGGTCGGAATCCGTCAGGGACTGCGGGAAGGGAATCGGGTCCGGCAGCGAAATACCCCACGTGGCCAACGGCTCGATCACGCACTGCGAAATCGGCCCGACGTTATTCACGCCACGTTCCAGGGCGAGACCTCGCGAAAACGCCGACCAAGCCAACAACTCGGTCGTCGTTCGATAGTTAAACAGGGCCTCCGCGAACCGGCTGCGATAGTAATTGCCGGTGCAGAGAAACAAAACCTGGTTAGTCGGTTCGGTCATTTCGTCTTCGGCTCGGTGGAAGCCTTCACCCCGTCTTTGTTCTTGGGCTGCTCGCCCTTGGTCGATGCACTTTGCGGTTGAGATGCCGGTTTCGTGCAGGCGTCCGCTTCGCCGAGTGAACTCAGACTATCACCCCGCGACGGCGAGTCACACAACGGACAATGTTCGCCTTTCTCAGTTGAGGTCTCGGAACTCTGGTCGGTGTTCGTGTCCGTGGCGGAATTGATACAACCAGCCAGGAACAAACAAGCCGACGTCAACAAGACGGCGACGAACGAAGAACGAATGATGCGGCACATGAGTCGACTCCGAAAGTTGAGGTGCTCTCTCTTGATTAGTCTATGAGATTTGGGCGTTTACGGGCTACTCCGTTGTAAATCTGGAATGCATCCCTGGATTTTGGAAGACGTTTCGAGCACACGCCGAAGCCATGTGAACGCTCTTTCTTTGACCTTTGCTCGCCCGTATTCCGCACCCATGCTCGCGTGTGGCCCTGTGCGTCTGCTGTTTGTATTCGGTGAAAGGGAAATCGATTTCAGGCGGACGGATAAATATGCGTCGTATTTTGGTTTGTCTTGAAAAGTTGCTTTTCGCTCGGACGGACGGATAAATAATAATCGCAAACGCAAGAAAGGTCCTTTTCGGTGGCACGTCCCCTAGCGCAGCGAGGCGCGTGCTCTTCTCTCAAGTCCACGCGCCTCGCTGCGC
>CAYYUU010001262.1:0-2248 GCA_964474955.1 uncultured Alcaligenaceae bacterium
CGGCCAAAAGTTTCGCATTCTTCCCAAGAAAACACTCGGGGTGGTTGGCCAGGCGTTGCGAGCTTCCGACATCCTCTGGGATCGCGTTTGGCAGCTTGAAAAGTTCAACTTCCAGGCGGACCAACGGTTCCTCTTCGTACCTTCAACGGAGACCGTTGACCTAAAGGAGGATCCCACGGCTCTCAATCCAGTCATCCAACCGGAAGTTCAAAACATACGAACAGACCTGGATCGCTTCTCGGATCTGGAAGTCCGCGTGTTGGTCCAACACGGCTACTGCGTGGCTCGCAAGCAGTGTCGGTCTGCCTCGGATGTCTTTGGCGAGAATCTGCCTTCCTCTCCGCCGTGGAATCCCATCCCGTCGAAACGAGATACACCGAAGGGAACCCAAGAAGCACCCCCAACTTCCGTCTCGAAACCGAGCGATGCGACCGAGGAAGCCAAAGCGATCCGCAAATCGGCCAACCGACGTATTTGGAGCACACTTCTGGATTTGCGTGATTGGCCAACATACATCTACATCCCCCTCCTGATCTTCCTCCTCGTTGTCTGTCCATATCTCTACTACCGAAGCTATCGCCAAGCCCGCATCAATGAGACCGTGCTTGCCGCCATTGCCAATGGCGACCCGGAGTTCAAGAAGATTTTGGAACTCGTGAATAAGAATCCAGTCGTGGTGGAATCCACGGCCAAAGTTCGGAACGAGCCAAAGGCTTTGCCGCGAAACGACGAGGGCATCGAACACCTCGTGGTGACACGAGTTATCGATCTGCGGAGGTGGAGTCCGAACTCTCCCCAGGTTTACTCGTACAATCGCACCCGCATTCGCAAAACTCCCGACCACAAAGGCGACAATAAAATTCGGTTCCAGTTCGAGGCGATCCAAGTTGAGGACCTGCGGATTCGTCTCGCTCCGGAAAAGTTGAATCCTATCTTGATCAAGACAGATGAGGATGTGGTGCGGAAAGATTTCTTTGGGGGAAAGGCAAAAATCTGGCAAATCGAGTGCGACTTATCCGATGTACGAGTCGGCAAGATGGTTGACGTCGTCATGGAACTACAATTCAAGTTGCCAAAATTCAAGAACAATGCTTCGTTTAGTTACCTTGCCAAACACGACACGGCCGTAAATGATACGTGGCTCTTGTTCCCCGAAAATAAGCCCTACCGCAAATACAAGTTACTGGAATACAATCCCGAAACAAAGTCCGAGACGAATATCGATTCACGGTTCAACATTGACCATCCCTACGGCACCCTGATCGGGTGGTCTGTCCTCAATGCGAAAAAGGGACGGATCTACGAGTGCCAGTGGGAATGGGCAGATTAATAGAGCTGTGTTTGCAAGGGCTTTGCGAATGGCTATCGAAGTTGATCTCGCCATGGAATAGAAGATGGGAACTCAAAGCAGGAAAAAAAGGTTGTCGGCGATTGGCTCGACTGAATTTCCCATCTTCTGTTTCTTTTTTCGTTCGCCAACTTTGACCAAATTGCTATCAATACATGTGACTACTTTATTAACCCGTCTCCGCAGCTGAACCAAATTCCTCTTAGTACTCCTACACTCGGCAGGATTCGATGTGTGGATCGAGTAGGGAAGCTCCTCAAATCAGATTTTGTACTTTGCTCTCGTTCGGTTGTCGGGCTGCTTGACTGCCCACGTCTCGCCAGCCAATTCTGGCAACTCTGCGTCCTTCTCCTCTGAGGTTTTCTCATGTTGAAAAGTTTCCGTGTTCAGGCCATCGCGTTGGTGGCCGTCGGTGCCTTGCTGGGGTATGCAGCTTCGCACATCGACGTCATTTTTCCTGCTACCGCTTCGTCCGACAAAGGCGAGACGAACGCCGCCAACTCGGATTCCCAGAACGAATCCGGTCCGAAGTCGTGCTGTGCGAAAGGAGCCAGCCGAAGTGAGGCTCTCACGTGTTCGACGAACTCGGAAGAGCCCAGCCCGGAAGCCGGTCCGTCGCACAACCAAGCGGCGTGTACTCCTTCCCGAGTGGCCATGGCCGATCCAAAACGTCGTTCCGATTCGCTCCCGAAGGCGGGAAAAGATCGCAACGAAACGACCAAACAGTTGGCCCAGGTGATCTCGCGGGCTTATCAGAAGCAAAATGGCACAAAGCCGAACATCCTCGTCATCTTCGGGGACGACATCGGTTACTGGAATTTGAGCTACAACATCCGCGGGATGATGGGCTATAAAACGCCGAACATCGATCGGCTCGCCAAAGAGGGCATGATGTTCACC
>CAYYUU010001263.1:0-2247 GCA_964474955.1 uncultured Alcaligenaceae bacterium
TACTACTATTCGAGCTGCCACGGTTGTTATGGTGGTTGTTACGGTTGTTACGGCTGTTGTCACGGATGTTATGGCAGTTGCCACTGTTATTATTATTCATGCTGCCATGGTTGTTATGGTGGTTGTTATGGCGGATGCTATGGATGTGTTGGCTGCACGGGTTGTCAAGGTGGAAGTGGCTGCATGGGCTGTCAGGGTGGCAACGCCGGTAGTGGCAACGTTGGTAGCGGCAACGTCGGTAGTTCCCCACAACCAGGTACTGGACCGAACGACTCAGGTTCAGGAACCGGGTACCAACAAGACGTCGAAAAACGTTTCCAGCGCATCGAGCAATCTCTTGAAAAACTTGCGGCAAATGTCGAAAAGCTCTCCAACCGTCCGCCGAGTGTCGTCATTCCACCTCAATCCAATCCCGAAACTCCGACGAGTGGCACGAGCGTCGTCCAAGATGCTCCGACCCGCGTCACCGTCTACTTGCCCAAGAACGCAACCCTCTACGTCAACGGAAGCTACTGCCCGCTGACTTCGAGCAAGCGTTCGTTCGTGACTTCGACCCTCAAGGCCGGGAAGCGCTACTACTACACCTTGCGAGTCGACCACGTCGAAAACGGTCAACGAAAGAGCCGCACCCGTCGCGTCGTGCTGACGAGTGGACAGCACGTCCAGGTCCACATGGGTTTGATGACCATCAACAAGTAAAACCATTCGCCTGACCAGGTGAACGACGAAAAGGGGCTCGCAAGACGTCTTGCGAGTCCCTTCTCGATTTATAGTGAACAACCAGGTGCAGCGTACGCCGCAAAAAACAGGGCCCTCCGCACAACATCCTCGTTGCGCAAGAGGACCCCTGCGCCAGCGGACGCTGCACCTGGTTGGTTGCATAGAGTTGGTAGCACTTTGAATGAATAGCCGAGTCTACAGATAGGTTGCCTGATTCCCGTCCTGTTCCGGTCTCCACCAAAGGGATGCGAAGACGGCGAGAACTTGCGCGGGCGGCAGAAAGAAAACAAGATAGGAGGGAAGAGGGGCAAGGCAGTTGGATGGAGCATCTGAGGGACCGAAGTCGCAAACCAATACATTCACCTTGGCAAAATAACTTCGCATTGACAACACGTTGTCACTCACCCACGAGCCATTTCCCCCGGCCATCGCTCTCTTCTCGAATCCAACCGGATGGACACAACCGCCATTCCACAAATACCCCAGTTGCACCACGGCACACTTCCGTTGACAGTTCGTTCACACCACCTACAATTAAACTTTTCGATTTCCACTCGAACTACTATCGGGATTGACGCGATGGATCACGCCATCCGTAAGGCCGAAGTGCTCATCGAAGCACTGAGCTACATCCGAAAGTTTCGCGACCGCCTGACCGTCATCAAATTGGGCGGCAGCGCGATGGAGGATGCGGATGGACTGCGAGCCACACTCCAGGACGTCGTGTTCATGGAAACAGTCGGATTGCGACCGATTCTCGTGCACGGAGGTGGAAAGGCCATCGATCGCGCGATGGCCAAGGCCGGATTGGAACCACAGAAGATCCAGGGCCGACGAGTCACCGACGAGAAAACGCTCGAGATCGTCGTCGAAGTGCTCCTCAAAGAAGTCAACGCCGGCATCGAAAAACAAATTCGTGAAATGGGCGGACGAGCCGTCGGATGTCATCTCGGATCGTTCCAATATCTGTTTGGCGAAAAGCTCCAACTCACGGGCCAAGACGATCAGCCGATTGATCTCGGTCGTGTCGGAAAGGTCACTCACGTCGACAGGTCCCTCATCGAAGACTTTTGCGCCGCGGGCGTCGTTCCTGTCATCCCATCCCTTGCCATCGACTCCGAAGGACGTTGGCTCAACGTCAACGGCGACACCGCCGCCGCCGCCGTCGCGAGCCACTTACAAGCACTCAAATTCGTCCTTCTGACGGACACCCCTGGAATTTTGCTCGACCGCAACGATCCCGATTCTCTCCTCAGCAGCCTCGACGCCAAACGGTGTGAGGACCTCATTGCGCAGGAAGTCATCGCTCACGGGATGATCCCCAAAGTCGAAGCGTGTCTCGACAGCCTTCGAGCCGGCGTCCGCAAAACGCATATTGTCGATGGCCGTGTACGTCACTCGTTGTTGTTGGAGATTTACACCGACAAAGGTGTGGGGACGGAGATTGTCCTTGAGGAAAACGGGACTCGCCACTGACACCAACCCGAAGCGCAAGCGAGGAAATCTGACACCAACCCGAAGCGCAAG
>CAYYUU010001264.1:0-2242 GCA_964474955.1 uncultured Alcaligenaceae bacterium
AATTCCTACGAGCGATTCCTTCAACGAAATTTGATCTGCGTACCGATGTAACTACGTCAGTTTGCGTCGGAGTTGATGCGGTCCCGAAGTCTTCCACGCGAGCAACTTCTCGACCTCCTTCGGAATTCCGAAGGAGAGTTCTCGCTTGATTGGCCGAAGGCTTTCAATCGCTTTGCGATCAACTTTCCCTTTCGGATAACGAATGCGATAGACCGCCCCGCGAGTTCCTCGCCCACCAATCGACACATAAAGATCACCCGTCTTCGGATGGACAACCGCACCCGTCGGCGCGAAACCGTTATCCCCAACGGCTTCGACGAAAACTTCTTTCGTTGCGGAGTACGACGACCCCTGTTTTTTCAGGCCGACAAAGTACACCTTCCCAAACGTCCAATCGAGTGCGAATATGCCGCCCCAATATTTCTTGGGAAACTGCGTGTGTCGATAACAAACAACACCGGTGGGCGATCCTCGATTCAACGTAACGCGCGGTTCCACAACATCGAGAAAATACGGCGGACATCGCCAAGTATTCCCGAACCTCGGCGACAGCCAACCATGAAACCCTCCTGGAATAACATGATACAACCGGGTGTGTTCGTACCACGGAAGAGAAACGCAGCGTTCGTTATCCGAATCATACGTGAAGAGTTCGCCGTCCGAGTTGAAATCCATTCCATACGCATTCCGAAAACCATCGGCGACGATCTCACTCTTTTTCAAGTCCGGCGTAAACCGTAAGACCGTTCCCGCGGTCGGAGTTTTGATCGGCGAAGTCGGGAGTTGTGCGAAGTCTTTACCCACCCCCGAGTGGTTACCACAAAGGACATATAACCAACCATCGGGGCCGCGTCGAATGGCGTGCGTGGAATGTTCGCCTCCCGTCTTGAGACGACGAATGATTTGTGACGGTCCATCCGCTTTATCGTCACCGTTCTTGTCGAAGAACCGCCGCAAACCACCATCGCCGGTGACAAAGAGCGTATCGCCCTCCCAGAGAAGGCCCATCGCTCCATCGCGCGGAGTGTCCGCGAATTGGATAACTTTGTCGGCCTTCCCATCGTTGTTTGTGTCTTCTAGAATGCGAATATACTTCCTTCCGGCGACCACAATACGACCCTTCGGATCGACTGTGACAGTGTAGATGTCGTTGGCCAAGTTGCTGCCGGCGTACTCGGTGATTTCGAACCCCTCAGGAATACGAAGCCCGAGGTCTGCGCCGTCGCCAAGCGCAACCGGACAACAGATCAGCAGAAAATAGAGAACGAGTACGGGTCTCAACGAGAGATATTGCATGGTGGATTTTCCATTATGAAGTTCAGGCTTCAAACCGAATTACGCGGCAGGAACTCAGCGAGGAAGATTCATTATAACCAAGCACCCGAAAGATCGAATCGACTTATATTGAGTTCAGATTGCGTTCGGAGCGTTGTATTCTGCGAATTCGTCGTGCCTTCTGTATCGGATACATTGATGTTCCCCGTGGGAGCACGAAGAATTGAGGACGGAGAGCCTTCCGACAGAAAAAGGAGGAGAGCCAATGCCCGTGACGTGTCCCCTCTGTGGTCAAGAAAATCCCGACGAGGCATTGCGGTGTCAATGTGGATTCGACTACAAGACCTATCAAGCTCGGCAAGTGTCAACGCACCACGATCGAAGCAATCTCGGCTCTCAATGGGTAGCTGGTGTTCTGATTCTTTTAGCGTTGATGTTGGTGTTAGGAATGATTTGGTTTTATGTAATGTGGGGTTATTACGGATACGATGGGAATTGAGCCTCTACATACCCAAATTATTCCAACTCATCTAAAGCTGAGAGCACCCTTTCCACTTCGGCGGACGTGTTGTAATGCACTAAACCCAGCCGCAGCACCCCGCCCTTGTCTTCCAACCCGAGTCGTTCGGTCACGCTGAGTGCGTAGTTATTTCCGCTCCACGCATAGATATGTCGCGAGGCCAAGTGTTCCGCCATCTTCTGAGGCGAATGTTTCGCGTGTGTTACAGAGACCGTGGGAACTCGGTTATTCATGTCCTCCAAGTTAGTGATGCCCCATACTTTGAATGCCGGACGTTCGGCGAGCCCGTGGAGTAACTGTATTCCCAAATTCGTCTCGTAGTTCGAAATCACCCACATAGCATGAATGAGTTTTTCCCGGCGAGACTCGAGCATCCCCATTGTCGGATCCCATTGCATGAGTTCCGCAATGTAGTCGATCGTATCTGTGACGGCGGCGATACATTCG
>CAYYUU010001265.1:0-2239 GCA_964474955.1 uncultured Alcaligenaceae bacterium
GCCTATCGATGAACGCCAGACAAACGGCTCCGGGCGTTTTGTTGACTCTCCCTCATCATTCGAAAAGGATATCTATCCCATGCGCAACACGTTGGGCTTCTTGGTGGCATGCTGTCTCGTCGCTGCTTGTGCGACTCCGGCGCTGGGCCAAGAAAAACAAGAGAAGAAAAAACGACCAAACATTGTCATCATCATCGCCGACGACGTCGGCTGGAACGATCTGGGGTGTTACGGACATCCAAACGTTCGCACGCCCAATTTGGACAAACTCGCGAAACAGGGGATGCGATTTACTGCGGCGTTCTTGACGACGAGTTCGTGCAGTCCGAGCCGATGCAGCATCATGACGGGTCGATACCCGCACAGCACCGGAGCCGCCGAGTTACACCAGCCTTTGCCAGCGAATCAGGTAGTGTTCGCCGGCCTACTCAAGCGTGCTGGATACTACACGGCTTCGGTCGGAAAGTGGCACCTCGGAAATTCTTGCAAGGCCAACTTCGACGACGTCGTCCAGGGTGGTGGCCCGAGCGGTGCCAAGCATTGGGTCAAGGTTCTCAAGAATCGTCCCAAGAACAAACCCTTCTTCCTCTGGCTCGCTGCCGTCGATGCGCACCGCCCCTACGCAAAAAATGCCATTCCGAAACCGCACACGCAAAAAGACGTCGTCGTTCCACCGTTCTTACCCGACAACCAGGAGACTCGAAAAGACCTCGCGTTGTACTACGACGAAATCACCCGCATGGATAGTTACATCGGCCGAGTCATGGCCGAGTTGGAGCGGCAAGGCGTTGCGAACAACACCATTGTGATTTTCATCTCGGACAAAGGCCGACCGTTCCCCCGTTGCAAAACCACCCTTTACGACAGCGGAATCAAGACGCCGTTCATCGTCCGCTGGCCCGGCCACGTCGACCCGGGAACCGTTTCCGATAGCCTCGTGAGCGTCGTTGACATCGCACCGTCAATGCTCGAAGTCGCTGGCGTTCGCAAGTCACCAACATTCCAGGGACGATCGTTCGTCAAGCTGTTGAAGGACCCGAAGGCGAAAATTCGCGATTACATTTACGCCGAACACAACTGGCACGACTTCAAGGCCCACGAGCGAGCCGTCCGATCTCAACAATACCTCTACATCAAGAACTCCGTCCCGGAAGTCGCCGGAACTCCTCCCGCCGATGCCGTGCGAAGTCCCACGTACCGAAAGATGATCGAGTTGAACTCCAAAGGGAAACTGCCGAAAAAACAACAGGGATGTTTCCTCAAACCTCGGCCTCCCGAGGAACTCTACGACATCCGCAAGGATCCGTTTTGCTTGAACAACCTCGCCAAGAGCAAGAGACACGATTACCAGTTACGGGTCATGCGTGGCGAACTGCTGAAGTGGCAACGACGGACGAACGACCGCGTGCCGGAGGTCTTGACGCCTGACCGATTCGACCGCGTCACCGGCAAACGCATCAAGTCGAGGAAGAAGTAAGCAAATACTTTCCGTCCGTTCGTAGGACATGTTTGCAACCTGTCCATATTTTTTGGACAGGTTGCAAACCTTTCTTAGGAACCAAAATGCACCCTCCGATCATTAAATTCCGCAGAAGAACCGTCTGCTCTCATGCCACTTCTTGCTAACATAGAGTTGTCAAATCTGGCCGAAGACTATCATAAAATTGTTCGCTCGCTTTGAGCACTCAGCACAAGTCAGTATCGAACTCAGACTCCCAAACCGGAACGAGGAAAGATCCTGTGGGCACCATCGCGCAATTGAAGGCTCCCGAGCAAGATCGTGCGATTGTGGCCGAACCACCATTGGTAGCCATTCCGGACGTCGTCGCGGCAAACAGAGTGTTGTTGGGATCAGCCCAAACGATTGGCGACAGAACCCTCGTCGAACTCCGCCAGGAAGCACGCAACGAAGCCCTTGAGGCCGCCATCACCTACATGGTCGAGGCAGGCGAACCGGTCCCATTCCCGCCGAAAGAACCATCGGCTTCGAGAACCGACGCGGAAAAAGACCAAGCGACCAGAGCGTTCTCCGCCAACGACACCTTTTTAGTATCCGGTCATCAACCCGAACTCTTCCATCCAGGCGTTTGGGTCAAAAATTTCGCGCTCCGCGGAATGGCCACCAACTTGAACGCTATTCCCCTGAATCTCATCGTCGACAACGACATCGTCAAGTCGACTTCGCTCTCGTACTTACCAGTTAGCATGCCCCTTCCGGACGTCTCCGGATTCCCGGCAA
>CAYYUU010001266.1:0-2237 GCA_964474955.1 uncultured Alcaligenaceae bacterium
CCTCGGGATCGACTTGGGGATCGGAGCCATATTCGCCGTACCAATCCCGGCACCATTCCCACACGTTGCCGTGCATCTGATACAAACCCCAACCATTCGGCGGAAATGACTTCACGGGAACTGTCTGGTTGCGAAACTCGCCTTTCTTGCCACCGGTATACGGATACTTTCCGTTGTAGTTGACCTGGTCGGTCGTGATGTTCTTGCCAAACCAAAACGGACTTGTCGTCCCAGATCGACAAGCATATTCCCACTGGGCTTCCGTCGGCAACGCTGTCTTTCGTCCAGTTCGCTCCGTGGCCTTCTGACAAAAGTCCTGGCACTCGTTCCAAGACACGTCCTCCACGGGCAACTCGGATCCCTGGAAATGACTCGGATTGTTCCCCATCACTTGCTCCCACTGCCCTTGAGTCACGGTCGTCGTCTGAAGCCAAAAGCCCCTCGTCAAAGTCACCTCGTGTTGGGTTTCGTTGTCGAATCGCTCCGGTTCATCCTCCGGACTTCCCATCAAGAACCTCCCCGGTGGAATCCACACGAACTCCATCCCAAACTCATTGGTGTATCTGGGCATCACTGGTTCGAGCTTCTCTACCAACACCAACTCGCGAAGCCTCTCTTCCAGGGCCAATCGCTCGGGAGTTATCTCGGGTATGTCCTTGAGGGTATACGACAAACGCAACAACTCACATCTGGGATCACCTTGTTCTTCCAGATAATCGGCCAAGATGAACGCCACATTCGGATTCTCGGGAATGGCGTTGAGCAAAGATTCGAAGTCGGACACGACGGATGGCCCTTTTCTGTTGGGGGAATTCTCCCTCGGTCGCATCGCCGAGGTGCCGACGCGCGTCCCGCGGTCGATGCACCTCGGACTCGCGACCTCGCGCCTGGCTCACGAACTTCCTGAACTCGAACCACGAAAGCCAATGCCCTGGAAGCGGATCACCGGGAGGTTGACGCTGCGGTAGGCCGCCCGCACGTACTGGGCGGAGCTCGCATAACTGCCACCACGGTAGCAACGATAGGCGTCAGCGTCTGTCGATCCCACTGGATCAGTTACGGAATCCTCTGTGTACTCACGTCTCCCGTCGTGGCACCATTCCCAGACATTGCCCAGCATGTCATAAAGTCCCCAACCATTCGGTGGCTTCTGACCCACACGATGAGTTTCCCCTTCGCTGTTGTCTTTGTACCAGGCAACCGCTTTGAGGTCCTTGGCGTAGCGTGCCGTCTCGGTTCCGGCTCGACACGCATATTCCCATTGGGCTTCGGTGGGCAACTGAATCGCAAGGCTACTTCGTTGGGATACTTTCTCGCAGAATTGCTGACAATCGTGCCAGCTAACTCGTTCCACCGGACGATTCTCATCGCCTTGGAAATGACTGGGGTTGTTGCCCATCACTTCTTGCCATTGCCTTTGCGTCACCGGAGTCCGGCCCAGCCAGAAACCCTTGGTCAATTGGACCTGGTGGGCAGGGCCTTCGTTCGCCGATCGACCCGATTCGTCTTCAGGACTTCCCATCAAGAACTTGCCCGGTGGAATCCACACGAACTCCATCTCCAGCTCATTGGTGTATCTCGGCACCACCGGTTCGAGATTCTCGACAAAGAGCAACTCGTGAAGACGGGTTTCCATCGCCACGCGTTCAGGCGTGACCTCGAAAGTGTTTTCTGGTCGCTTCGCTGCTCCCTGGAGATCGTTCGTTCGTCCCTCACTCCGACCTCGGGGAGCACTCCGCTTGAGGTCTTTGAGTGTGTACATCAGACGCAGTAACTCGCACCTGGGATCGCCTTTCTCTTCCAGATAATCGGCCAGGATGAACGCCACATTCGGATTCTCGGGAATGGCGTTGAGCAGAGATTCGAAATCGGACATGACTACTCCTTGGCTTCCTTCTCCCCTCGAAGGGGAGAAGGATTGAGGATCAGGGGTGGAGATCGTGAGCAACAGTGCGGCTGGCTCGCTGGTACCTTGCCTGACTGGCTGGTTACTCCGGAACTTGAGCACAACGGAATCCGATGTGGTCGTCGGAGAGCTCGGGATCGTGCCTGCTGCGAAACGCCGACCGGCAGAACCCCGCGACGCTGAAGCAGCCCCCGCCTCGGTGGACCCGGTGGCGGCCCTCTGCTGGCCCCTCGGGGTCGACTTGAGGATCGGAGCCATATTCGCCGTCCCAATCCCGGCACCATTCCCACACGTTGCCGTGCATCTCGTACAAGCTCCACCCGTTCGGCGG
>CAYYUU010001267.1:0-2234 GCA_964474955.1 uncultured Alcaligenaceae bacterium
CATCGACGATCAAGAGATCGAGTGTAAACTCATCCGAGCCCAGGAGATGCCACGGTATGTCGAGAACGGAGCCCTCGATTGTGGACTCCCCGGTTACGATTGGGTTCTCGAAAACGGCGTCGATGTGGAAGAACTCGCCGAGTTGGTCTTCAGCAAGGTGAGCCGCCGGCCCGTGCGATGGGTTCTGGCCGTCCCGAATGATTCGCCGATCCGAAGCGTGCGCGATTTGCAAGACAAACACATCGCCACGGAGGTCGTTCAACTCACGACCAAATGGCTTGCCGAACACGGCGTCACGGCATTCGTCGAATTCAGTTGGGGAGCCACCGAAGTCAAACCTCCGAAGCTCGCCGACGCCATCGTCGAAGTCACCGAGACAGGGAATTCGCTCCGCGCCAATAACTTGCGGATCGTTGCCGAACTCCTCAAAAGCACGACCCGTTTCATCGCCAACAAAGCCGCGTATCAAGACGAGTGGAAAAAAAATAAAATGGACGACATGGTTCTGATGCTCAAAGGAGCCATGGCCGCCGAAGGTCAAGTCGGTTTGATGATGAACGTCCAGAAAGAGGACCTAGAAAAAGTTCTCGCCGTATTGCCCGCCTTGCAAAACCCAACCGTCTCGAATTTGTCCGAAGGAAGTTGGCACGCCGTCAACACGATTCTTTCGGAAGACACCGTCCGGCACATGATTCCGCAACTCAAACAAGCCGGAGCATGTGGGATCGTGGAATATCCGATCAATAAGATTATCGATTGACGGAGCCTACACGAATGCCGCTCTGGATTTTGGTATGAGCAAATGTGTCGTAGCGGTTCTATTTGCTGTTGTTGTCATTGTGTTTGAGCGGCAAAGCGGCGAGAGATTGTAGCCACGGTCATGAGGCCGTGGAGAAGGCTTAGGGTTGGTCGAAAATTCCAGAGCAACATCCCCCCATTGGCATTTTCGCTCACATCTCCACAACGACCTTCCCGATCAACTCACCAGCGCCACCGAGCGTATTCTCTTCCAAGAACTTGTGAGATTGAGCCGCTTCGGATAGCGGGAACGCCCGGCCGATCGGAATCCGCAGCTTTCCTTCGCTGGCCCATTTGTTGATGTCGTCGGCGCACTTTCGTTGTTCGTCCTGCGTGAACTTGAACATCGCGAACCCGAATAACGACAACCCCTTCACGTAGAACGGCCCGACGGGAAACGTCGGCTCGGCCGTTCTTCCCGCCATGATGACCATTCGGCCACGTTCTTGAAGGAGCCCGACCGTTCGTTTGAAGTCTGGCTCTCGCTGCGTTTCGTACCAGACGTGAACGCCCTTGTCGCCGGTAAACTTGCGGATGGCTTCGTCGACGTCATCGGTCTTGTAGTTGACGACGAGGTCACAACTCCAACTCTTGCACAGTTCGGCTTTCTCGTTTGTCCCGACGGTCGCGATGGCTTTCGCACCGATGGCTTTGGCCATTTGCACGACCATCGAGCCAACGCCGCCCGTCCCGCCATTTACAAAGACGGTTTCGCCCGGTTGCAATTTCGCGCAGTGAAACAAACCGATGTGAGCCGTGATTCCGACGAGAGATGTTGCCGCGGCGTCCTTGTCCGAGACGGATTCGGGAGTGGGATACAGCCAACCTTCGTCGACGCAAGCGTATGCGGCCATCGTTCCCTGACGACCGAGCAAACCCTGGTTACTCCCCCAAACTCGATCGCCGACTTGGAAGCGGGAGACGTTTGGGCCGACGGCTTCGATGGTCCCGGCGAGATCGCACCCCGGAATGAACGGCTTGGGCAGTTCCATTGCGATCGTGCCGCCGCGGATGTAGAGGTCGACCGGGTTGAGCGCCGAAACGGCGACCTTCACCAACACTTCGTTGGCTTGAGGTTGGGGTGTAGGAAGGTCCCCGACTTGGATTTGATCAGCTGGACAAGGTTGGTCGATGAAGGCCGCTCGCATTTGAATTCCGTCTCCTGTTGTCAGTCCGAGTTGCTGGGAGGAAGCAAAAGCAGGCAATCGTCCGGTCCAAGAAATCTCGGATCGAACAATCGCCTTGAAGAAAATTCTAGCAACTCAGCCACTGATCCGCGAGCGACTTCACCAGACATTTAGAAACCGATGAGGCCACCTCCAAACCCACCAACACCGCCGATTCCGCCGATTCCACCGATGCCTCCAATGCCTTGGATGCCACCAATTCCACCGATGCCAACTAAGCCTACCATGCCTCCAATAACTAGGATGACG
>CAYYUU010001268.1:0-2234 GCA_964474955.1 uncultured Alcaligenaceae bacterium
AGAATCGTCGGCATTCAATGCGGCGCCTCGCGACATTTGCCGTCCCGCTCCGTGACAGGCACTACACAGCGAATGCCGATTTCCCTTGCCCAGAAGCAAATAACTCGGCGCACCCATCGATCCCGGTACGATCACCGGCTCGCCCCAGTACTTATACTCCGAACCTTGTACTTGTTCCCAACCGCCTGCGGGTGTTGCTCCCTTTCGATGAACATAGACTGTGTCGCCGTCGAGTTGTTCTTCCCACATATAATTATGCGGAGCGTCATAGATCACATGGCACGCAAATTCTCCGAGGGTGAGTTCTAACCCTCGGCGTACCATCAGCGACAAGAAGAATCTATTTCCAAATGCAAAGTTTGCGGCGTTTCGCAACGACGTAATGAACGTATCGAATTCCTTCGCGTGACGTTCACTCCGTGGCAATGGGAAGATATCGTTTTCGGGGTGGGTCACATTCTTGGGATAGATGTTCCGGATGAGGTCTTTGACATATGTCCCGGTCAAGTGTCCGAGGCGAAGTGATCCCGCGTGTATCATGACGACCACTTGGCCTTCTTTCAGACCCCACGCGTGGGCCGCACCTCCATCGAGTACCTTGCGGACGTATTGGAATTCGGCAAAGTGTTTCCCGCCACCGAGCCCTCCTATTATTGTATCTGGTGTTAGTCCGCCCGGTCCACGAACATAATCGCTCAAGGCATAGGTCGACTCCGTGGGATAACCGCCGCGCCCGTGCATCTTCCGGAGGTTACGTTCTTCTTCGTCCGCGTTGATGTAGGCCCAGAGGCCTTTTCCGTTCGCCTCGGCATTTGTTTCGAGGAGTCCCGGCAGACCCTCGCGCACGAGAGACTCTCGTTGTGTCGGTGTCATGGGGATGTCACGTCCGCCTTCGAAAAACGTCCACCGGAGTTTGTGCTCCAGGTCGGTGAGTCTTGGTCGGAGTTCGTCCACAGTCAGCGACGTGCCCATCAATCGCATGCCGCAATTTACGTCGTTGCCACTGGCCTGCGGGACCGCAAACCCTTCGGTCGCCAAAACGGTTCCGATTGGGATTCCCGCTCCCTTGTGGAAATCGGGAGTCAACACGACTTCCCGAACTCGCGGCGTGACTCCATCCGGGAAGAACTGCGGATCGATTTTGTGCAGGTTCGAAACAGTGTCCTGAATTTCGAGAACGTTTTGGAGTTCGTTGATCGCAACGGTTTCGATGGGGTTGTCAGAATTGGCAAAGATGCGGGTGGGAATGTCCCACCGGTTCGGGAGGTGAAGTTCGAAAGGACTCACTCGTTCGAGTCGGTCGTCTTGGCGGTTATTGGTCATACACATTCTCTCGTGATAAAAGGTGCGTCGGTTCTCCTTACGAAGGACACGAAGGCTCGGAAACGGTTCGGCAAAGAATGCAAGTTTGCAACTTGTTTGTGGAACGAATACACTTTATTCGCCCAGTCCTCCATCATAAAATCGCGGCCCGGAAAAACCTATCCTTGGACGGAGTAACCCTCTCATGACGAAACCTCTCTTTCGCCTCTCGCTCGCGATCGCCTTGTTCGCCTGCGGAACACTCCCTGCTTTTGCTGGCGAAGCCAAGAAACAGCCTAACATCTTGTTCATCATGGCCGACGACCTCGGATGGAACGACGTCGGCTATCACAAAAGTATCATCAAGACGAAGAACATCGACGCACTTGCAAAGAGTGGCGTGCGGTTGGAACAGTTCTATGTAATGCCCGTGTGTTCTCCCACTCGCGCCTCGCTCATGACTGGTCGTTATACGATTCGATATGGCTTACAATCGGGAGTCGTCCGACCGTGGAGTCGGTTTGGGTTACCACTTCGTGAGCGAACGCTGGCCGACGCCCTTCGGGCCGCGGGGTACTTCACCGCCATCACTGGAAAATGGCACCTGGGGAGTATTTCGCGAGAGTATTTACCTCTCCAACGTGGATTCGATTATCAATACGGCCATTATGTTGGCGCGCTCGACTATTGGACTCATAAACGCGAGGAAGGACTCGACTGGCACCGAAACGGGAAGGCTCTCCGCGAAGATGGCTACACGACAAATTTGATCGGCAAAGAAGCCACCACCATCATCAAGAAACACAACTTCAAGAAGAAACCATTATTTTTATATGTACCCTTTAATTCACCACATACACCGCTCCAGGCCCCGAAAGAATATATCGAAAAATATAAGGACGAGAAGAATAAGAAACGCCGTACCTACGCCG
>CAYYUU010001269.1:0-2233 GCA_964474955.1 uncultured Alcaligenaceae bacterium
CCAATCACTTCTTCGGTTTCTTCCGTTCCAATTCACGGACCGCACGGAGGAATCGTGGATTTGTGGCGTCCTGTTCGGTGGCTTTTCGAAATGCCCTGAGAGCCTTCTCTCGATCGTTCGCTAGCCTGTAGTACAGACCCATCCGATACCAATAGTCGGCCTTCTGATCATAGACGTCCAATCCTTTCCGGGCCCATTCAATGGCCTTATCCAGTTCGTTAGCCCGGAACTTCTCGGCGGCCAACTGGAAATATTTGTGGGCCAGGATTTGCTGATATTTTACGTTGGACGGTGCGAGTTCCGCGGCCTTTTCGAGAGCCTTACGAGACTCTTCTAGCTTCTCCATTCTGAGGTAGGCCACATTCAAGTTGTACCACCACCGAGAACGACTCGGGTTCATTGCCAAGGCATCTTTGTAGTAGCTCACGGCAGTTGCATTGTGGCCGCGTTCCAGTTGGTGATAGGCATAGAGGGCGATGTCTTCGCCTGCCCTTCCGTCCAAATTGACCTCGGCGCGGAAGACGCTCCCCGCAAGCAGCGTCAACACCATCACCGCCGCAACAACGCTAGCGAACACAATTCGAAGAACGCCGTGGCGAGCGATCACGAGACCTGTGAGGATACCCAGGACGAATCCCATCGCATGAGCGACATTGGCCACAGGCAAGATGTTCCTGGCCGTAAGGTAACAACACACAATGAACCAACCAATGAATAACGTTGTTGTCAACGGATCGACAGCGCCCTCGAAGCGTTCGTCTTCGTATGAGAGGATGTATAGAAGGCCAAACATTCCATAACCAACGCCGCTCAAACCAACACCGCCTCGGAGCAAAGCATACTCGGCCACGCCGGAACCGGTAGCGAACAGGACGAACAATAACGCCGTTTTCCACCAACCAAAAACCTTTTCAATGTGAGTCCCAAATACCCAAAGCCAAAACAAATTGAATGCCAGATGGAGCGGGTGGACATGCGGGAGAGCCGAAGTCACGAATCTCCAGAGTTCGCCGCGCCAGGCGAGGAAATTCGTCAGCAACAAACTCACGTCGAGACTCTCCCAGAGAGGGGGTTGGTCTTCTCCTTTCCAGTACACAATGGTCACCAGAATCGCCGCAATTCCAACAAAGCTGACGGTGGGAAAGTGATACCAGTTCTTGAGATGTGGGGGAGAACGCATGCGGTTCGAATATCTCTTTTTGCGACAGTGTTTCGTTACAATGATCGAAAGGCAAAGGGCGCGTCGCCGCGATCACCAGCGCCCCAACAACATTTTATCAACTTCGAGACCGTGCGAATGTTTTCCTTACTTTGGCAACGGATCCGGAAGGCGTTCACAACACTTCCGACGCGACGAGACTATATCGATCTCTTCGTTGTGACTGTAGCATTTGGTGCCGTGGCCGTCCCGTTCGGGTTGTGGACTGGATTCCTCGAACTCACCGGTCCGAAAGACTCTTTCGGGATTCTCGTTGCGTATTCCCTTGTCGCGTTTGTGTTGCCCGGGGTCGCCGAGGAACTCGTCTTCCGCGTGCTGCCCTTGCCACATCCGAGCGAGCACGTCCAAGCGGGCAAACTTCCGGCTGCGATTATCGCTTTAATCTTGTTCGTTTTGTGGCATCCCGTGAATGCCTATTTTTTTGTTCCGTGGGCTCGCGCCCTTTTTTATCGCCCAGATTTTTTAGTCGTGGCGGGTTTGCTTGGCATCGGGGCGACCTATCTCTACTACCGGAGTGGTTCGATTTGGCCCGGAGTAATCTTCCACTGGGCCGTGGACGTGGCGTGGAATATTGGTTGCGGCGGGAGAGTGATTACGTTTGGCGAGCCAGTGGGATAAGGACAAGGAGCCCAACATGCAAATAGTCAGATGCCCGAATTGTGATACCGAATTTATTGTGCCGAACTTCCTTTTGGACAAGGAAGCCTATTGCGTCTTGTGTGGACACCAAACCCGGGTCGTTCGTAATCCGTGGAATCAAGCCAACACCCATAGAGTCGATGGTATTCAAAGAGAACGCGGCAACCAGTCCCAGCCGCCGAGGGACGACTACGATCACTACCCAGATGACTACGAAGACGATCGGCTCATCCGACCGAAGGAACCCTGGTGGGTTACGGTAATGTTGTGGGGAGCACCGGGTCGGACCGCGTCCACCGTTTTTTATTGGGCAGGATGGAGCGTAGTTTTGATTTTGGCGGGAATGATGGGTGTCGCCTGGATGATTCGTCCAAC
>CAYYUU010001270.1:0-2231 GCA_964474955.1 uncultured Alcaligenaceae bacterium
AGGGCAGGGCAACAACGTCCTCGCTGTCAACAGCCTGAACCTCGGCAATGCTGTTGGCCAGCAGCAGTTGTTGATTCTCCGGGACGGAGCGAGTCTGGATGTGGCGAGCCCGGTCATAGGAACGAACGTCGGCCTGACCAAGCAGGGGACAGGGACACTGCACCTGAGCGAAGATAACAGTGGCTTCGGAGGTTTGATTTCTCTGACCGCAGGACGAACAGTTCTCCACCACGCCGATGCCCTGGGCGATTTCTCGACCAACCCCACCGACGTGAACAAGATGACCGTCGTTGCGACCAACGCCGAAATTTGGATCGAGGACGTTGGTGGCGACCCGATTCGGGAGAAGGTGCAAGTCCGGGGAGTCGGCCGAACGAACAACGGTGTGATCTTCAATAACACGGGGAACAACACCTGGGCCAGTCCCATCGAGATGGATGCCAACTCGACATTTGGGATTGAGTCGGGATCGTCGTTGACCATTACAGGAATCATTTCCGACCGGGGAGTGTATGACTTCACGAAAGAGGGAGAGGGGGACCTGACTCTCCGGCCTTACGGCTCGGCCAACGGCAACACCTACCGCGGAATGACCTGGATCAACGAAGGGACGGTCATCGTCGGTCATCCGTTTGCGTTGGGTGTTGGTGGCTCGAGTTCCAACGGGACGGTGGTCAACAGTACTGTCTTCCAGGAAGGCGCGCTGGAAATTGAGTTCCAAACCAACTCCAATTTGGTCATCAGTTCGCACCACCACGTGACCGATCCAGACCTGGGCTTCGTTGGGTTCGTCATTCCGGACGAACTGCTGACTCTCAACTCCGACGGCCCGTCCAATTCGGGAACTCTCATCAACAGTGTGGGGGACAACATCTGGAGGCCGAACATCACGTTCTGGAGTTCGGTGAGCACCCTCCAGGCGGCCACGCCTTCGATTTACCTCTCCGTGGAAAGCGCCACAGCGTTGACACTCGATGGAACGTTGAAAGACAACACGGTCAACCCTCCCACCGGAACTCCACCACAACCTCGTCGGTCTCAATCTTGGACGCTTATCAAGAATGGTGACGGGCGGTTGATTCTCCCTAACGAGAATACGTTTGTGGCACCTTTTGAGATCCGAGAGGGGTACGTCCGGATCTTGGATTCGAATGCATTGGGTCCAGTGACGGCGCTGACGGGTGGGACACCTCCCGCGACTGTCTCATTAAACAAACAGGTCTTCAATGGTGCGAGCCTGGAGTTGGCCGTCGATAACAGACCCGACTCCAAAACTTCCACGGTCGATGGGAATGGTAACCCCATCCCAAACTACAACCTCCTGATCGGGGATGAGGGGTTCTTAGTTGTGGGTGGTTCGGGTGTCACCAATGATGGGGCCATCCGAAACATTAGTGGCATTAACAGCATTGGCGACGGCCCCATGACGGGTGTGAGCATGTCCGCCGATGCGACCATCTGGGTCGATCCCGATCTTCTCAACGGTGGACTGCTCTATGATGATTACAGCCAGCTGACCATCAACGGAATCATCCAGGGCCAGCACAACGTGACGAAACTTGGTGCCGGTGAGCTTGTTCTCCCCACCGACAACACATACACAGGCGAGACGTTCATTGAACAAGGATGGGTGACGATCCAACATCCGGACGCATTGGGCGACGACCTGCCAGGTGTGACGCCGAGTAAGCAACCGGGTACGACGGTTGCCAGTGGAGCTTCACTTCACATCAGACCAGTCGGCCCGGACGACAGTATTGTCATGTTCGAGAACCTGAACTTGACTGGCTTTGGGAGTGTCAACCGCAACGGTCTGCTCAGTGAGAAAGGGGCTGTCGTCAGTGTTGGGGGAGACAACGTCCTCGCGGGTACCATCACACTGCAACAGACAGTTGGGATAGTGGTCGAGCAGCTTTATCCTTACAGTCAAGGCGAGCTGACCATTACCGGGACGATCACAGGGGAAGTCGCGCAAACCATCAACTTCAACATCAGTCCGAGCGGTGGGATCGCCGAAGACTCCCAAGTTCTCAACACGACCGCAACAAGCGGTTCGCTCGTGATCACGTACGACATGCTTCGAGTTGCCGACGAACTCAAAGTCTATTACCCACCGAGGGGAGAATCTGGCAGCACATTAGTTAATGATACTGGGCTCGTGAGCTTTACGGGCACACTCAACTTGCGTTATGGGGACGGCGGGATGACCGGCGGCCCGTCCACCGATACGC
>CAYYUU010001271.1:0-2229 GCA_964474955.1 uncultured Alcaligenaceae bacterium
AATACACCAAGGGTAAGCCAGAGACAACCTACCGGGCCAAAACACCCCTGTTCACCACGTACCGAGAATCGCTGCTTCGTTAGGACGAATTTGCGTCCATTCTTTCGGCCATCCTTTTCGCTCCTGGGACAAAATATCGTCACCTGAAGTTCGAAACACCCAATGGGGAAACGGAATGGTTCGATGGGCACTTTCACAAAGCAAAGCGTTTGATTGAAGCAGTGCTCAACAAGGCGAATCCGCATATTTTGGATCGCTCTTTCCGAAAATTATCGAGCGGCGGAACCCTAGACTTTGTCCACATCCAGATGACCGAGGAAGGGCTCTCCACTCCTAAACAAGGCGATATATTGTGGGGACAAATTGAAGGCTGGACCATGGATAACGATCACCTAATTATTCGAAAGTGGAATGAACTGAAGCCATGGTTTGATGGGTACGTCTGGAACTTCCTAACCAGTTGGTCTTTGCCGTCCTGATGGATCACTTCGTTGCCAAGAACTGAGGACGAGGTCGCCTCAACTACCTTTCATATAATCCGATGCAACGGCCGTCCCGGCGCGGCCATCTTCTCGACTTGCTTCACGATCTCGGGCGGAACTTCAACGGGCGGTGCATGCTGCGGTTTGATCCGCGCGTCGATCACTAATGAGCCTTCGCACCCGAAATGTTTGTGGACCGTGAACGACCCAATTCCGTGAATGTCCACCGCCGGGTTCGATCGGGTGAAGACGACCCACAACCAGTTGTTGATGTACCGGGAGACAAAATCGCTGTCGTCCACAAGCAAGATCAGAGGGAATTTGTTGATTGGGTGATCGGGCTCGTAGAAGCTACAAAACTTCTGGAAGCTCGTCTCCGTTTGGCTCGGCGAGGCGTGTTCGGGGAACTTCGGAGCCTGGATGGCGAGCATTCCGGGCATGCACACTTTCGGTTCCCGGAACCCATCGGGTAATTGCAAGTCGCTTGAAATCTCCGTCGGCAATTCGCGGCGGGACTCGCCGACGGCCGCCATGATGACCTTCGACCCCTGATTGAATCCTGTCCCCGAATAATCTAACGTGTCGATCGTCGTACTCGTTTGGAAATGCAGATCGTTTTTCCAGTCGATTCGCTCTAACAGGTGTCGGAAGAATGCCCCGATGTCATGGATGTCGAGATCCGGGTTGTCTTCCTTGGCCACAATCAACAAATATTTCGCGAGCGATAACTGTCCCTGCCCTAGGATTGCGTGGGCACACGTGAGCAACTCTTGGGGTTGCCGTCGTTCGGCATACGGAACGTATCGTTCGCTTCCGATGGCCAACAACAAGGGGTGAACTCCTGCTGCGTCGACCGCATGAACGGCGTGGACTCCGTGAACGACTGTCGGAATGATCGGTCCGGTGATTTCGTGGATGATCTCGCCGAACGTCGTGTCTTCTTGGGGCGGACGCCCGACGACCGTGAACGGCCAAACGGCATCCTTCCGGTGGTAGATTTTCTCAACGTTCAAGACGGGAAACGGATGTGCCAGGCTGTAGTAGCCAAGGTGATCTCCGAACGGTCCTTCGGGCAGTTCCTTATTCGGATCGATCATTCCAGTGATTGCAAAATCCGCGTCTCCGAAAAGTGGCAATGGCCAACGCGAGCCATCTCGGGCTTTTCCGTAGGTCAATCGAACTCGGCGACCTCCTAGCGCACCGGCGAAGATCAATTCGGACAAACCCTCCGGCAGTGGCATCACCGCCGCGAGCGTCAAAGCCGGCGGACCACCGACGAAGATGTTCACGCGAAAAGGTTCCCCGGCGGCGATGGCTTTCGAATGGTGGACTCCGATACCGCGATGAATTTGATAGTGCATGCCGACCTGTCGCTGCGGATCGTATTCGTTCCCGCTCAGTTGAACGCGATACATCCCCAGATTGGATTTTTGCCACCCCGGCTGAGTAACGTCTTCGGTGTAGACCTGGGGAAGCGTAACGAACGCGCCTCCGTCCATCGGCCAGCACTTGAGCTGCGGCAATTGTGGTAGAGTCGTTTCACATTCCAGGATGGGAGCGCGCGTGACTCGCTTGGGAAGCGTCGTCAGGGCGGTCATCGGGACGTCGAAATATCGCCACGGACGTTTCATCAACTCCATCGGTTCAATCTTCAGTTCGACCAAATGGCGGACGGCCTTGAGCGTGTGGCGATAAATGTATTTCGTGCGTTCGAGCGTTCCGAACAGGTTGCTGACCATTGGAAAGA
>CAYYUU010001272.1:0-2223 GCA_964474955.1 uncultured Alcaligenaceae bacterium
TCGGCCCCGAAGGGACGCAAACCAGCCCTGGAAGAAACGTGGACCGTTCGCGTCTACAACTTCAAGCAGTATCACGTATTCGACATCGAGTCGGTCCAAAGGTGCGCGACTTCTTCGCCGCTTCACGTCAACAAATATCATTACGGCGGAATGGCGATCCGTGGAAACCGGCAATGGCTTGGAAAAACGACGGGAGACTTTCTGACGAGCGAGGGGAAGACTCGGAAGAATGGAAATCACAGTCGGCCCAACTGGGTGGACCTCTGGGGGATGATCGAACAAAAGCCCAGCGGCATCGCCGTGCTGTGTCATCCACAGAACTTTCGGGCTCCGCAACCCGTTCGGCTTCACCCGAGCAAACCGTATTTCTGTTGGTCTCCCCAGCTCCTTGGTGGCTTTACCATTTCCCCAGGAAAGTCTTACGTCTCTCGATATCGGTACGTTGTTCACGATGGCCGACCGAATCGAGAACGGATCGAGCAGATTTGGAAAGATTATGCCGAACCTGTGTCTGTGCGGGTTGTCGACGAGTGAGTTTTGGTGACATGTGGTTGTGTGATGGGAGTTGTGGAGGAACTCACTTGAATCGTTTGTTGGGTTTTCTGACAATCCTGAAGCGCGAGCGAAGGAAAAAGAAAGATCCTTCGCTCGCGCTTCAGGATTGTCAACTCGGAGCGATTATCTCGACAAGGCAAGAGCGTTCGGCCACAATCGCTCCGAGAATCATTCCAGCTTACCCATGGACTACTTCTGTTTTCCCGTCTCCGTCACGGCAATCATTTCGACTCTGTCGCCTTCTCGCATGGCCGGGTTCGTGCGATAGACAACGTGATCGCTTTCCGCGATCCCCCCTTTAATTTCGACGAACCGACCGTCGTCCATCCCAAGATCCACCACCTTGTGCCTGAGCGTTCCCTTCTTGTTCTCCGAGTCGATGTCTGTGACGACAAAGACTTCAATTTTCCCACTCCCGTTTCGGACTAACGCCGTGGAAGGAACGGTCAAGACCCCCTTGTGTTCAGCAAGAATCACGGTCGCCGTCCCATATGCTCCGGGGAGCAAGACTCCGTTTTGACTATCCATCTCGATCTCGCACCGCAGGGTTCGCGTGACCGGGTCCAGCGATTTGCTCAGGCGGGTGATGTCCCCGTAAAACAGCCCGTCTTTGACGGCCCCTGAGAGAGCAGGGACGGACAACACGACGGGATCGCCTTTGCCGTCCTTGTGCGGTTTGCCCTCGCGAGAGTTCACTTCCCAGGCGTCTTGCTGGGGGATGTCGACGAGGACGCGAACGCGTTCGACTTCCATGATCGTCAAGAGCTTGCTGCCCGGATCCTTGATCGTTGCACCGGGGTCGACCCAACGCTTCGTGATGACCCCGTCGAACGGGGCCGTGATGATCGCGAGGTCGATGTTTGTCTTCGTCTTGGTGATCTCCGTTTGGGCGACGGCGATTTTGTTTTTCGCCACTTCGTAATCGGCTTCGGCAGCCGCCACGCGGGACTCTCGGGTGAGTGTTGCCGCCTTCGCCGCTTGCCAGGCTGCGTCGGCGGCTTTCTTCTGTTTGAACGCTTCCTCTCCAAGCTGTTGATCCAAACTACCTTTGCTCACGAGCGACGCAATACGAACGTACCGGAGTCGTTGGAACTCATAATCCGCCGCGTATCGCGTCTCGAGCTTCTTCGATTCGATGAGTTGACGCTTTGCAACTTGTTTCGCGACTTCCGCCTGGATCAATTGTTTGTTGGCCATGGTGAGCAGGCTTTCTTTGTGTACCAAATCGGCCCGCAAAAGCGGTACTTCCAGTTCGATCAACTTCTCGCCTTTCTTGACCTTCCGGCCGATGTCGATGTCGTCGCTCATTTTCCCGATCACACCGGTCACAAGCGCCCGCAGTTCGACCTTCTTTCGAGGTTCGACGGACGCGGCCAATTCGATCTTACTCGTGAGGTCTTTTCGTTGCGGTTTCACGACCTCGACCTTGATGATGTACTCTTTCTTCTCGCGTTTATGGTGGTCGCCGTGGTGTCCGCAACCAGCCAGAATGGCGATGATCAAACCTGCTGCAGTGTATTGGATTGGTCGGCGCATATTCGGAAGCCAATTCATGTAAGATTCTTCTCCGCTTGGTTTGGGCGCTTCGCGTCGGCAGTCGGATTAATAAATGTCGTTTTTATGGTGGCATTTTGAAGAGTGTCGTCTTTCGCTCCGCGAAAGACGACA
>CAYYUU010001273.1:0-2220 GCA_964474955.1 uncultured Alcaligenaceae bacterium
GGCGACCGAGACGCTGTTGGCAAATCCCAAAGTGCCGCACGGACCCATTCGAATCTGCTTCACTTGCGATGAAGAAATCGGCAAAGGGGTTGATCACGTCGATTTGGAGAAACTCGGTGCGGCTGTCGGTTACACGCTCGACGGCGGTGGTCAGGACACCATCGCAGCCGAAACGTTCTCGGCGGATTTGGCCATCGTGACGATCCACGGCATCAACATCCATCCTTCGATTGGCAAAGGAGCGATGGTCAACGCCATCCGGATCGCCGGGGCGTTTCTGGATCGGTTGCCGTGGCAAACGCTCTCGCCCGAGACGACCGAGAACCGCGAAGGGTTCTTGCATCCTTACAAGATCGAGGGCGGCGTCGATAAAGTTACGATGCGGATTCTTCTCCGGGACTTTGATACGCCCAAGCTCGCCGAATACGCGCAGCTTCTGGAGAACGTCGCTAGTGTCTTACGGGCAGAACACCCACGAGCCAAAATCGAAGTGGCCGTGACGAAGCAATATCGCAACATGGGTGAGTGGATCTCCAAAGATCCGCGTTCGGTCGAGTTCGCCAAGGAGGCCATTCGTCGGGTCGGGCTCGAACCAAAAGAAGAAGTCATACGCGGTGGGACGGACGGTTCGCGTTTGACCGAGCTTGGCCTGCCGACTCCGAACTTACCGACGGGCGAACACAATCCCCATTCTCCGCTGGAATGGACATGCCTGGAAGAGATGGAGAACGCGACGCGTATTCTGATCGAACTCGCCCAAGTTTGGAACGAGGCGTAAGGGAACTGCTGGGAAAAGTGACGGGAAATTCGAGCCAAACGAGGGGGAAAGGACGGGGACGGGAGGCGTTGGTTAGACCAAAACTCGATTGATCAGGTCCAGAAGTTCGGTCAATTGGTACGGCTTGGAGATGACGGCCTTGGCTCCTTGGGCCATGCGCATGGGTTGGTCGTCTTCGGTCACTTCTCCGCTGCAGATGATGACGCGCACGTTCGGATCGATAGCACGCAGCACCCCCAGAGCTTCTTGACCAGACATGACGGGCATGCTCAGATCCAACAAGATCAAATCGATGTCGGATTGGCTGGCTTGAAACACCTCCACGGCCTCCCGTCCATTTCTGGCCGTGAGGACCTGGTAACCTGATGCTTCCAGCAGCCGAGTGGCGATTCCACGGAGCGCCGCTTCGTCATCGACGACCAGAATTTGACGCACCGAGGAATCTTGCGAAGGCGCTCCGTTGCGGTGCGGACGCTGGTACGGATGGGAATGGGAATGTCCCTCCGACTCGCTGGTCGGGAGGATCAACCGGAAAGTTGTTTCTTTTTCGACTTCGAGCCAACCGCCGTTCTTGTTCATGGTCGTGGTTACCTCCTCGAGGATGGCTGCAGTTTCCGAGGTTTCCAATTTGGCGTTCCCTGTCGGTTCGCGTAATTCGGGGAGGCCTTCCTTGGTGGCCGGGGATCCTTCAGCATGAAGTTGAACTTGGACAAATTTCTCCGCAACACTCCGAATCTGGGACGAGTTGGTTTGGAATACTTGCTCGATGTTCTGGCACTCGACGGTGAGAGTACCTTCCGTGCGCATTTGGCGAGAAGCCACGCGAGCGAGGGAAAGGACGAGACGACGAAGTTGCGTCGGGGCGATTGTGACCGGCCAAAGTCGTTTCCCCAGTCGCAGACGGACTCGGATGGAGCGAGAAACCCTTTGGATTGATTGCTCCATCTCCGAGAAGAATTGTGCGACATCCATCATCTTTGCGCCCCCGTACCGTGCGAGGCTTCCGCCTCTTCTGGTTCGTCAATTCACCAATGGCCACGGGGCTTGCGCCTTCGGGCCTGATTCCATTCGGCCTCTGCTACCACAAAGCGACAGACCAACCAAGCGCCCCTCTCACGGTTGGCAACAACACGATGGGAATTGCCCACTTTTCTCTGGGAGAGCGGTCTTGTCGCGGTCTGGACGACCTGCGGATTACTGGTTCGAAGATCCTGCTTTTTGTTGCGGCACTTGAATTCCGCTACCCAATTTCGATTTCCCGATGCACGTTGAACGAGATAACGAAGGAAAATTCTTTGACGTTTCGCTTTGTCTGAAGGGGAGACCAGACCACCGAAACCTTTTCAATTCCCTTACCGTCTATCCGCAGTCTACTGCGCACCTTTGTGCAAGCGGAAGTCCGCTAATTGTGATGTATGAGGAAACTCACCACCGGGAATGTT
>CAYYUU010001274.1:0-2217 GCA_964474955.1 uncultured Alcaligenaceae bacterium
GAAGAGGGTTGAGCGATCCGCAAAATCTCGAACCTCGAATCCAATACATCAAGGAAGTGATGCAGCTCGCCTACGACCTTGGCCCGCGGATTGCAACCGTGCAAGCCGGGAAGATCCCCGAGGACGAAGACTCTGCGGAGTACAAACTCCTCGAAGAAACCCTCACCGGTTTGGGTGCGCACGGCGACCGAGTCGGCACGACTCTTGCGCTGGAAACTGGTCTGGAGTCGGGAGAATCTCTCGCCAAGTTCCTCGACGGCATCGACACCGGAAGCCTCGGCGTCAACTTCGAACCGGCGAACCTTATGGCAAATGGCTTTCGGCCTTTCGAAGACGTTCGCGCACTGGCCGGCAAGATTGTCCAGGTTCAGGCCCGCGATGCACGACGCAGCAACCCAAATCGCGCGGCCCAAATCGTCCCGCTTGGACACGGCGAACTCGATTGGATGGGACTCGTGGCCGAACTCGAAGGGACCGATTATTACGGTTGGTTCGTCCTGCAATGCGAAAATAAGGATCGGTCGCTCGCCGAAATCGAGGAAGGTCTTGGTTTCCTTCGCCGGTTCGTAGGATAAACGACCAGCAACATTGCAAAAGCCTTGGAATCTTTTTTCACGCCATGACCACAGCCCTTCCCGAGCAACGAACGAGACCAGCCTTCCGGCTCAATTCTCTCGAATTGCCGTCTCGATATTTCCTCGCGCCCCTCGCCGGATACACGAATCTCCCATTGCGCTCGGTCGTGCGTGAACTCGGCGGGCTCGGTCTCGCAACGACCGACCTGGTCAACGCCCGCGCCCTCCTCCAGAAAAGCAAAAAGACGATCGAATTGATCGCCACGAACGAACAGGATCGTCCGGTCGCATTTCAAATCTACGGCTCCGATCCGAAATACATGGCCGAGGCGGCCCAATGGCTCGCCGATTATGGCGCATCGGTGATCGACATCAACATGGGCTGTCCGGTCAACAAGATCACCAAGAACGGCGGCGGGTCGGCGATGATGTGCAATCGTGACCAGACGATCGGCGTGGTCGAGGCCGTCGTGGACGCCATTGACATCCCGGTGACAGTGAAGATGCGACTTGGCTGGGACGACAACAACTGGACCGCTCCCGAGTTCGCCCGCGCGTTCGAACAAGTCGGCGTTGCTGCCGTCATCATCCATGGGCGAACTCGAGAACAGGGCTTTAGTGGCACGGCGAGTCTCGACGGAATCAGGGCCGTCGTGGAAGCCGTCGAGAGAATCCCCGTCATTGGCAACGGCGACGTCCGGTGCATCGCCGACGCGGACCGCATGTTTCGACACACGGGATGCGCGGGAATTTCGATCGGACGCGGTGCCCTCTTGAATCCGTGGATTTTCCAACAACTCGTTCGATGGGAAGAAACCGGCGATGCCGGCGAACCGGCGGGATACTTCGACCGGCTCGACCTCATGTCTCGGCACTTCCATCGGCTCTTCGAACAACGCGGCGAACGATTCGCGTGCGTAACGTTTCGCAAGGTCGCCAACTGGTATTGCAAGGTCATGAAGCCGGGCAAGGAAATCCAACAGCAACTCGTCAACATCGACAGCGTCGCGACGTTCGACGGCATCGTCGACACCCTCCGCAAACGCGGCGAACCCGAGAACTGGCGCAAGTGGGGCGTTGGCGTGGATCAGATCGCGGTCCCAAAAGGACCGATTTCGCACTGGTAGCGGCGGGTGAATTGGCAATTCACGTCTACGCACATTGCCACAAATCGATCGCTCATTAAGCAATTCGTGTTATAATTAATCTCTTACAAAACAAGGCAAACGGCCTGGTTGTTCCCGACCGACCAGCGTGGACCACTCTCTCTTTGTCCTGACCATTGTTCCAGACCGGAAGCCCCGGCCGCATTCCCGTCAACATCCCTATGAATTCTGACATCCTCCATAAGCTGTTTCTCGTCTGGCAAGCAGCCCTCGAGAACGGCGAATTGATTTCTCCGAATGACCTATGTGCGGATCGCCCAGAATTGTTGCCCCTCATGCAAAGCAAAATCGAAGAATGGGAAAGTAGTCACAATGCAACGTCCGCATTGCCAACGAATCCCCAAAAGGAGCGTAATGATCGCCCCGACGCTGCCGACCCGCTCCCCACTGTGGCCCGGCGCTACCGGGTCGTCGAGGAAATCGCTCGGGGCGGTATGGGCGTCGTCTGGCGGGTGCACGACCCCGAATTCGATCGG
>CAYYUU010001275.1:0-2216 GCA_964474955.1 uncultured Alcaligenaceae bacterium
GTTCCTGGACTGCGAGGACTCTGTATTCAGGTCCACTTGTTTGGCGACGCTGTGGACATCGGTCACAGCTTCCGCAGGCGGGTCACCGTCATAAGGAACGGGTGCGTCGGCATCCTCGACGGAGAAGAAACACAAGTCGAGGATGAGCCCGCGGTGCGGCGGGAAATCGGTGAGTTCGATGGTGCCTTCCAATTTCGCCATCTGCGGTTGCCTCCAAAAATCGAACGAAAAAACTTAGCCGTGGTTTTGGGACACCGAAGGATTGTCTGCTGTACCATCGTGTTGGGCTCGATACAGTTCAAACCGCAAATCGCAGCCTGCGGTCGAGCCGACACACTGCCACCCAGCGGCCTCAAAAAAGTGATGTGCCCTTGTGTTCGGTTCCGTCGTGAGCCAGAGCTGATTGAGCCCCTGAGACCAGAGCCACGAAACTACGGCTTGCAGGAGTTGCCGCCCATAGCCCCGTCTTTCATGGTTTGGATCAACGAACAACGCCCAGATGTTTCCGTCGCTGGCACTACCGATCGCAAACCCCACAACCTCACCTTGCGTTTCAACAACCCAACCACGACCGTGTTCTTCGAGGTACGGCACGTAGTCTGTCTCAGTGATGACCAACGATCTGAGCTGGTTCTCCCGGACGGCAGCGCGTATGCGACGCATGGCCGGAATGTCATCACGATTAGCTTCTCTCAACATGTTACTGATGCCTCAACGACAAAGCTCCGAGGGGCAAGGTAGGAGAACGAGGCTATGCGACTTGTTCGAGCGTTGGGATATTGCCAGGTAATTCGGTGGTGTCGTGATAGCCACAAACGACGACTGGTAAATCCAAACGCGACACCAATGATCTTATTCTTTGAAGAGATTGTCGGCGAAGTTCGTTATTATCGGCACGCAGTGATGCGAGTTGATCGACGGGATGACTTGAGTTTTCCAATTCTACTCGAAGATAGTAGGCGTCACCAACATGCAATATCCATCGATCATCGTGACCGACGGCTACACCGCAGTGTCCGAGAGTATGGCCAAATAAGGGTACAAGGTAGAATTCGAGAGAAAGGGAAGTATGGACGCGACGTGATGGCAGACCGAAGAAATCTCTATCATTCTCGCCGTAGAGCTTCCATTTGGGTTCGTGACTAAACTGTGCCTGCGAGTACCGTGCGTTTCCCGAATGAACGTTGGATAATTCTTCCGACGAAAGATGAATCGTAGCGTTCGGAAAATCGGCTAACCCACCGACGTGGTCCGGATCACAGTGCGTCAAGACGATATCGGTCACGGCAGAAGGATCAACACCACGCTCGGCGAGTTGAGCGAATGCGGTTACGGACTCGATGAATTGAAAACCTGCGGCGTTGATGGCCTCTTCGCCAATTCGTTGGATTGGATCTGCGATGTCAGACATTCCAATTCCAGAATCTACCAAGGCGTAACGGTCACCATCTCGCACGAGGAGACAATGACAACAAGCGGGCGGAAAAGGCGGAGCATGAAGCCATCCAAAATTTACGTGTTCAATTTCGATCATGTAGCCCTCTCTGCGATATCACAATCAAGCTCATTCCAATTCGAACGTATCGAAGAGTGAAGCACCGCAAACCACCAGACCCATCGTCTGCGTCCACGCGGAATATGAGCGTTGCATCGACCGGAGACAACTCGATCTCTCACATGCGGCCATCGTGTAACGATACCGATTCTTGGAGTGTAAGTAGGTCGGGCGGAAGTTGATCCCAAATGGTTGCCAAGTATGAGTGGTACCCTTCTGCCGGATCATAGTCTCCGTTTTCGTTTTGGATCCCGCACCACCATTCGAGCGTGAAAAACCGCATATCTGCTTCCACTAACTACGGGACAATCGAGTCCAATTGATCTACTTCTTCGCACGCTTGTGGACAACAAGAATCTGCGAGCCCGTGGTCTTCAACTCCGTCGGTCGATTCTTTTCCTTGGGGTCGAAGCAGACAATGACTTGAGGGATTCCCTCGTCAGCTGCCGTCCGGTGCCGCGGTGAGTTCGCTGTGGAGCATCACTGCGCGTAGAAGTGCTCCATCTCGGACTCATCCCAAGCATGCGACGTGTTATTCGAATTCGTTGCGACCGGCGGAAATCCAGTTCGGCAACCACCGCGTTGATCTTCGAAATTGTAAATCGCGTGGGGATAGGAATTCAGGAAAAGAGCAGCTTTCAGACCATCCGCCGACCACACG
>CAYYUU010001276.1:0-2215 GCA_964474955.1 uncultured Alcaligenaceae bacterium
CGACACCTCTGTATAGCCATTCTCGGTGGTGTGGCGGTCGATCATGAACTGGCCGATGGCCCGCTCCAGACGGGCAAGGGGCCCCTTCAGCGTCACGAAGCGGGCGCCGGCGATCCGTGCGGCTCCATCGAAATCCATGAGGCCGAGCGCTTCGCCGAGCTCGAAATGCTCTTTGGCGGAGAAACCGAAAACCGCCGGTGTGCCGACCGCGCGCACCTCGACGTTGGCGCTCTCGTCCGGCCCGACGGGAACGTCGGCGAGCGGTGGGTTCGGAACGGCGGCGAGTGCCGCTTCGAGCGCCTCGGTGGCGTTGCGCTCGTCCTCTTCTGCCGTTTGCAGAGCGTCCTTGAGGCGTGCGACCTCCGCGATCATCTGATGGGCACGCGCGTCGTCCTTGGCAGCCTTCGCCTTCCCGATTTCCTTGCTGGTTAGGGTGTCTATGACATCCAGAGCGAATCGATCGTCGGCCTTGCCATATAACTCGACGGCGACTCGGTGCTTTCCCCAAGGAATGATTGTGTTCGTGCGGTCGGCCTTCGTCCACTTGTGATATCCTTTGGAGTCCGGGTCGAACGGACCAGACCAATGTCGCTCGGCCGTGTTCCCGGCACTCACGAAGAACAACATGTCGTCGTCCGCTTGCCCGGTTCCGACGATTTTCGCGATGGCCTCGTTAACTCTTCCACCCCCTTCGCCGTCACTCCAACTCGGCATGATCAAAGAACAAGACAGCACTCGGGCTCCCTGTCTGTGCGCCCATTTCAGAGCCGCAAGGAACGAATCGGGATCGTCCGGTTGCCAGTTCACTAGGAGTAACTCTGCGTTTGGGGCAATCGCGTGGACGACTTCGGCGCACAATAAGCCATGTTGGCTCGGGGGACCTTCCAAATCTTGATCCGCACGAAACGATTTAGTTTGGACCTCCTGCGGCAGAGCTTTGCCAAGAAACTGCCGGTAGCCACGGAAGCCCGAATCGAGAATCGCGACCTTGATCCTGCTGTTCTGGGGAGGGTGCGTCTGTGCTGGACGTTCCAATTGTCCTTTGGGATCAGGCGAGGAGGGGGCCTTGAGAGTAAACGGCTCTCCGGGTAGGGTCTCCCATCCCGCGACTCCAAGAAACAATAGGAGAGTGACGCTCAAGAGTTTGAGAGTATGTGTCAAAGGAGCATCCTCACGTTGGTGTTTGCGGGTCGGGAGTCTCGGTGCTGGAGAACGTAGTCGTCCCCGTGTGCCGACCACGTTCAACCTCGCAGCTCCAACATTCATCGGAACTGCCTTCGGTCGGACATTCCATTTTAGGGAAGGTCGGTCATTCCGAGCGTTCCTCTGTTGGAGGAATCGCGATGATCCTGGTTTTTCTCCAAAACTTGTAGCAGTCATCCAAAATAGAAAATCGAGGGGATTGACCACGCCAATCGCTTCAAAGCATACGAGCAAAACATTTCAAAAAAGATGCAAAGCTCATTTGATCTGTGTCGATACTACAAGCGTCGGAAAGGCCGCAGAAATTGGTATTTCGTCTAGTTCAACGAACTCATGCAGTCACCCCAAACCTCCAATCACGGGCCTGACCCGCTGGAATTGGGCGAACATAGAGCAGGCAGAGGGGGAGATGATTGATGAATGGCCAGTGGAAAACACTCATAGCGGTCGCGTTCCTCTCCGTGTTCCTCGGTGGTTGTCAAAGTGTGGAGTGTTGGAAACCAGGCTGGTTCCGAGGTCTGGGGACGAAATCCTGCAGGCATGTTGGGTCAACGCGGCTTTGTTCGCACTGCAGTCGATGCAGTTGTTCCTACTCCAAGGCTGTCCCTCCAGGTTGCGGCCAGATCTGTTGCGTAAAGATTCCGGGCGAACCGGTTTCGCTTGGAGCGCCAGAAGCCCATTCGCCGACCGCTCCCGTTCGAGGACAGCCCGTGCATCGCCGCGGAAAACGCCTCCAACTCCCTGCCCCCGAGGATGCGCAGACTCCCAAGCCTCATCTCACCATCGCGGAACTTCCAGCGCCGCCAGACATCAAATCCTTGCGGCTGAACAATGCGAGGGGAAGCCAACGACCGAGCCAGGTGGCGACTTTCGGGGCAATCGCTTCATCCCAACATCCGCGGCGACCGAATGCGGCGATTGGGGAGATTTCGCAAGCCGACGAGACGCCATCGAGGACACCCGACGCGGCGGAACTCGAATCTCGAATCCGCAAACTCTGGAAACAACATCC
>CAYYUU010001277.1:0-2214 GCA_964474955.1 uncultured Alcaligenaceae bacterium
CTTGCGCATGGACGGAGGATGCCAAGCAAACGGCGGTCAACCCGAGCACACCTTAGATCATATTTTTCATGGCTTTACCTTCCGTGGTAGTGTTTTCTGGGTCGCTCGGACCACCCCGCTTTTTCGAGACAGCGTTGCCCTTCGCGTGCGAAAACACGGCGAGTTCGCTTACCCGGCGGCATTGATGTCACGACCATCCTGACCCAATCCATTCGGCCCAGAACAGCCTCTTCCTCTGGATGCCGAGTTCTCCGTTGTGTCCCGGACGACCCAGGCAGCACAATGGCACCCTTCCGTATTTTCGGATCTCCACTCCGTCTTCGCGGACGAATTTGCTCGCCGGAGGGCTGCTCTTTCGTGACCGCTGACGTTGTCTTCCTCACATCTGAAAAATCTCCCCCATGTTGACCTGGTGCATGATTGAGAGCGATGGCTCCGAATTTGTTTTCCGTGCGCTTGGGTTGTGAGAGGCGCCGCAGCAGTCACGTCAGAACGGAGAATGTGTTGTTGCCCGGCTTTTGTTTTGAAGTAGCAGGCACACTCCGTGTGCCGTCCGCTTTTGTCTTTGTCTTGTCTTGATTCCTAGCGCCGTTCAACTCACACTCCAAAACAACATCCGGACAATCATTGATTTCGCGTTTCCGTGTGCAGGTCTTTTCCTCACCAGCTTCACGGTCACGAAAGCAACGCTTTGCAGACTTGAGATTTTTTCAAAGTATCGGCATTCTTTTCGAAAAAATTCAGTGGCCTTCCCACAAGATTCAAGAAATCGTTAAACCTTCCACTTCGACGAGGTTGTCGAAGAAGATCGCGCCGCCGCCGAGGTCGGTCAGACCAGTGCTCGTCGTGACGTTACAGTTGACCTTGTCGGGAGTGTATTGATTCCACCAAATTCCCTGCGTGACTACGACACCCGGCTTGACTGTTTCGCCCACGACGGCCCTAGCCAGAAATCTTCCGCGGTCGTTGAAGATGCGGACAAGCTGCCCATCTTCGATATTCCTGGTTTTGGCGTCGTCGATATGAATTTCGGCGATGGGTTCGCGCACTTGTTCGCGCAAGGAATCGACGTTCACGAACGAGGAATTGAGAAACTGCGGGGCCGGGGGAGAAAGTAATTGCAGAGGGAACCGAGAGGAAAGGTCCGTCTTCGTCTGCGGATCTTCCTCGGGGGGAGTGTAAGTGGGGAGTGGATCGAATCCCATCTTGGCCATCGTCTCGCTGTAGAACTCGCACTTGCCCGACGGAGTGCCAAACTTGCCGTTGGCGAAGATGGCCATATCTTTCGGCACGTTCAGCCGCAACGGTCCTTCCTTCTTGAGACGTTCGAGAGTGATTCCCTCAAGGGCTTCCGGAACCGGAAAGAACCCTTTGGCTCCCGGGGATAAAACTTCTTCGGCGAGTTGCTCGTCGGTAACTTCGAAGAGTTCAGGCTCGAAGTTCATTCGTTTGGCCAGCAACCGAAACACATCGTTGTTCGACTTGGCTTCTTCAAGTGGCGCGATCGCGGGCTCGTTCACTTGCACGTAGAGTTGGCCATACGAACCGTGGATGTCGAAGTGTTCGAGTTGCGTCGTCGCAGGCAACAGAATGTCGGCGTAGTTCGCAGTATCCGTCTGGAATTGTTCGTGGACGACGGTGAACAAGTTGGGGCGGCGCAAACCTTCGAGAACACGCGATTGGTCCGGACAAATCGCTGCCGGATTCGAATTATAAACGTACAACGCACGCACGGGCGGACCATCGAGTTCTCCGTGGAGTGCCTCTGCGAGTTTGACCATGTTGACCGTGCGTGTACCCTTTGGGATCAAGTCAGGCCGTTGCAAGTTGTCCTTGTTAAATGGAAACATCGGGGACGTACTGAGCATCGCACCACCGCCGACGTGTCGCCATGCTCCGATGATCGCAGGCAAACAACAAATCGTCCGCGCGGCCATCCCGCCGCCGCGATGTCGTTGCATGCCGTAATTCAATCGGATGAATGAAGGCGATATCGAAGCGTATTCGTGAGTGAGTTTCTCGATGTCGTCGACGGGAATTCCGGTGATGTCGGCGACACGCTCGGGAGCATATTCGTTCAATACTCGTTCGCGGAGTTGCTCAGTCCCGAGGCAATATTTTTCGAGATTGTCGTCGTCTTGCAATCCGTCTCGCCAGAGAATGTGCATCATCCCAAGGGCCAACGCCGCATCGGTTCCGGGTCGAATGGGAAGC
>CAYYUU010001278.1:0-2201 GCA_964474955.1 uncultured Alcaligenaceae bacterium
ATTGAAGATACGCGACCACGGGACGACGGACCGAATTTCATTCCCGAATTTGCGCGGGAAGCCGAAGTTGTTTCCATCTCCTGAAATCTGACGAAGATATTGTCGACCCCGCCGAAGGACAATGTTTTGCTTGCGGAGCTTGAGAATTTTCGACAACTCGCGGTAAACGTAGTTGTCCTCGTTGAAGAAATGACGGCCCTTGGTCCGGAACGCGCCGAAGTCCCCGCCGAACATGGTTTCGCGAATGTAACGATCGTTGCCGCCATTGCCGTCGAACTCTTGTTCGCTACCGTAGTAGATGCACGGGATGCCCATCGAGGTTGCCAGAAAGGCCAGCGCGGCGAGTGAGCGTGGATTCTGCTGTTGAGATTCCAGGTGGGCAAACCGAGCCTTGGAGTTACCTTTGCGGACCTGGTCGTGGTCGTCGATCGTCGTGACGACGTGGTTGCGAAACCAGGTGTGAGATCCCTTCTGCACGAGGACGGAATTGCGGAACAAATCGAAGTATTCCTCGGGGTTGACGTAACCTTTGACGAGGTATTCGATCTTGCCGGGGATGTCGTTAATTCCCAGTGCGGCGTTCATGCCAACGGTTTCGAGTGTCTCGAAGGCCCGTCGTCGACCTCCGGTGATCTCGGCAATCAGGTAGAAGTTTTCTTTCCCGATCGACTGAGCGAACTCGTGAATGACGGACGTGAAAAGGCGGCTCGCACCATCGTCCATGTGTTTGACCGTGTCGACCCGGAAGCCATCGACATCGGCAAACGCGATCCAAAACTTGAACACCTCGCACAAGTTCATCAGAGCCGCCGACGGATTGTAGGCATTGGTTGGTCCGCTCCCAAGATAGATGTCTTTCAAATCGTAGAAATCCCCCTCGCGGAACTCGGGATCGTGGTCCCAGTTTTTGATTTCGCCTTTGCGCGTGAACGTTTCCGGGCGTTGGAACTCGGCAGGCCAAATGGCACCATCAGGAAACTGACTCGAATCGACTGAACCGAACGGAATCGTCGGTTGTCCGTTGCTGTCGTGAAAACCCTGCACACCATAAACGGTCCCGTCCGCTTGCCAACAATGGACGTTGCCGCAACGAGCTTCTTCGGAACGATACGAGAACACATCACCGCAGTGATTCAGGATGATGTCCAGGATGATTCGGATGCCGTGGTCGTGTGCCGTTCGGACAAGGGACGCGAGATCATCGCGGGTTCCGAATCGTGGATCGACGTCCAGATAGTATTGAATCCCATATCCGTGGTACGTTTGTTTGAAAGGCACCTGCTTGAAGATCGGACTGATCAAAACAGCCGTCACTCCGAGGCGTTGTAAGTAACCGATTTTTGACTCCAACCCTTTCAGCGTTCCGCCGACGAACCGACCGCCGGCTTCTTCCCATTGGTGTGCGTCTGCTTCGTTTCCGACGGCATTGCCGTTGTCGCTGGTTTGGAAAGGCAGCGTCGTTCCGGTGGTGACAAGATTACCGTCATTGCCTTTGTACTGCGTTTCGTTTCCGTCGGAGAACCGATCAAGCATCATGAAGTAGAGGACTTGGTCTTCCCACGCCGCGGGCGATGGAAAGTAGTCTCGATTGCTGAGGGCACTGAAATTGATTTCGCTAACCCGAGTTTCCATTATTGTTTTTCCGTAGGATGTCCTGAGGGGCAGGGGAAAGGACTGCTCTCCTGTGGTATATCTTGAACCTAACGTTGTACGGTTCGCTCTTATTACTACAAGAATCGAAAGGTAGGAACAGAGAGATAATCGGGTATTATCTGAGAAAGGCCATTCAGGAGACTGTCTCGGCTTTCCTTTGGTTTTTACCTCTAAACCCAAATCCTGACTTTACATACGAAAAAACGGCTGGGAGCCTTCATAGATCCCAGCCGTTCCACACCAATCCCACACCCCACCAACGGATTACAGGTTGAGCAGAATAAGCGGGAAGAATAGAGTTCCAGTTGAGGTGAACGAGTCCGCACCGGCACCGAAGTTGATGTAACCATAGCTTAAGGGTTGGTTACTGACGTCGAGATTGAAGCCATCGTCACCAGAGCCGAGAGTTGCATACAAGCGAACTTGGCTGGAACCCGCAGCCAGAGCCAAATTCACACTATCCGCTCCGGCGCCGCCCATGTAGTTGAAGCTGGCCCCCCCCATTCCTCCGAGGATGTTCGCAGTGTCGACGGCCCCGGCTCCCAAGG
>CAYYUU010001279.1:0-2186 GCA_964474955.1 uncultured Alcaligenaceae bacterium
TAACGGGGCGACGAGTCCAGACCGAAGCCAAAACGATTTCCTGGTCGGGTTTGTTTATTGTCCGTAGGGCAGATTATGGACCTGTCCTACGGAGAAAACCGGCAAGTATTTTCGCGGCCATGATCAAGTTGTTCTTCGGCGGGAATAGGCTTGCAGGGCTGCGGCAGCGGCTTCTGCGGTGTTGAGCTTGGGCTCTTCCTTTGCCTCTTCCTCTTTTTTCTCGACGTCGGCGGCTGGTTGCTGGTCGGTGTCGTCGAGGCCGGGCAAGTCCATCCGTGTCGTTCCCCCTGGGACTTCGCCGTCTTCGCCTGTGCTTGGAGAAAGGACAGGTCCGTCGCCATCGAGGGAAGAAAGCAGCAATGCGGCCATTTCTTCGTCATCGCCCGAGGATTCTTCGCCTGACGCGGGGTCGGACTTCTTGTTGGTGGGAGGCGGTGTTGGTTTATCCACGGGAGGCGAAACGTCGGTGATTTCGACGCTGAAATGCAGCGGCCCTGCTTTCAACGTATCGCCGTTTTTCAGTTCGCGTTGCCCTTCGACCTTTTCGTCGTTCACGAAGGTGCCGTTGAGACTCCCAAAGTCGCGAATGAACGCTTGTTCCCCTTTTTTGATGATGGCGCAATGACGCTTACTGATCAGCTCGCTGACCGGCCGCAAATGACATTGCGGGTCACGCCCGATCAGAAATTGGGCCAGGGGAATGGCCAATCTCTGGCCTTCGGCTTTCCCAGCTGATAGCACGATAAGGCTCAGCTTCATAGACGATGTCCTCTCTTCTGGCAGGGGTTCGCCTCTGGATTGTAGAAATGACATTAACGAATGTCATGGTTCGTCCACCAGACACTGCGGAACGATTTCAATCCTTCGAAACGAGATAGGCGAACTGGTTGGGTCCGAACTCAACACAATTCTCGGGCGAAAATGATGTTTGTAGTGTTGTCTGGTCGGTTTTGGCCCCGACGGGTTGTAAAAGTCTCAGTGTTGGTCTGTCGCTCCGAGCTATTGACTCTCGCCTGCGAGTCAGGGTTCCCACTTCCATTACAATACTAGTCGGCAAGAACCATACCGCAAATGAAAAGGGAAGGGGAGAATCGATCTTTTGAAACATCCTTGGCTTTGTTGGGTAGCACACCATACCCAACAGTTCTGTCCTCTCAGACGAAAGCTGAGATCACAGAACCGAGACGAAGATGCCTGGAGCGAGATCAACAGGTGTCGAGTCGGTGTCGGTCGTGCCTGACGATATACAGACAAAACTACCCGCTCATTGTAGTATGGAGGGGACAACGCAAGCAACGAGAAAGAAGCTGGACCTGTCAATTTTCTGAATTTTTTTTCATGCCCTTGAAAGAGAGAATCAGGCCAAGATTCGCCTCGCACTCCTGCTGCGGGGCCAGAACGCAGAAGGCAATACCAATGCTAGGATTCCGGTTAGATTGTCTGTCCGTTGACCTGTCCTCCGCTCAAGCAGGGACAGATAACAGCCAAGCACAGAGTACGTGTTCTGACCGTCACAATGTTTCGTTGAGCCAGGTTGCCGTGCGGGAACTGATCTCAGGCGTCATGGCCTCGCGCAATTGGTTCGTTGGCGGTTCGTGGAAGCTCGCGTGGAAACATTGCGACCAGGAAACCATCCGCTGGGAACTTTTTCGAGGGCGTCTTCTCGACCCGAGACACACTCGCGAAGAACGAACCTTCGAGTCGTGGAATGTTTACCTTTCGCCCAGCGACGAGCCAGAATCGGAAACACCTTTGTTGTCGATCAAAGCCGATTGGGCTTCGGGGGAAATTTACGTTGTCCGCGCTGTGTTGTCGTATGTGTGGGAGGGGGTCAGCGAGCGCAACGTTATTCAGTCGAAAGAGACGACGCGGTGGGTGCAAGAACTCGTGGGGACCGTGGAACTTTCGTTGTTCCTTGATGAGAGTTCACTGCGGGACGAACTGATCTCGCAGGTGTTCCACTCTGTTGTGGGAGTCAGTCGTCTTCCCCTGACTTCGGTGGAATCTCCGTTGCCGAATTTTTCGTTGGGGACACTCGGATATGTGTATCGCACAATGTCTCCTGATTGGTCGGACATCGAGAGTTCTGGTCGGTCCGACGAGAAAGAGTTTCTCCTAACCCGACTCACTCCCGAACTCTGCTGGCAAGAAGTCGTTCGACTTGTCGAGTTGATCGTGCGATCCCC
>CAYYUU010001280.1:0-2184 GCA_964474955.1 uncultured Alcaligenaceae bacterium
GGATTTGATATTCCACTGCCTGGCGATCTTCGATGCACTCCCGGCAGCCAATTTTTGACCATTGGGAGAAAATGCCACAGTTCCGACCCAACCTCCCAGACGAAACGAGGCGACTTCTCTTCCGACTTGAGGCGGGGAGATCGGCATCAAATGGCCCCACGAAAGCAGGTGCGGATTCTTCGGCAACGGATCGGCGGGCTTGAGAAATCCGGCCATAATTAATGTGCCGACGTGGAAGTAGTTGGCATCGGCATCCGAGGTCGAACCCGGAAAATGACCAAAGCCACCATCGGGGTTCCGACATGACAAAGACCACTTCGCGGCTTTGGCGATGGCCTGCTTGCAAGCTTTCCGTCCTCGGCCTTCCTGAACCAAAACAAAGACTGCATCAAACGTCGCATGCCGGTCTCGGGATGGCATATGCAGAAGCCAACTTCCATCAGCCTTTTGATCACGCAGAACTCTGGCTACCATCTGCTGTGCCTTGGGCGTTTGTTCACCAATCAACCGATAATAATGCGAGGCATGAAACGTCGCCGCGATGTGGTCATTCAGATAGCCGGTTTCGTCCTGTACCATCAACGCACGAATGGCCTTGTCCGCTTTCTTGGGAATCGCCCGACCATAACACAAATACGCCAAAGGAAAGAAACTCGTGGTATAGGGCGGGAGTGACTTGTAGTCCTTCTTCAGGATCTCTTCAAAAATAGATAGTGGGTTATATCGAGGTTTAACGCCGAGTGCATGCAGAGCCACGAGCCCCTGTGTGGTGTTATACGTTTTCCCTTGGGCAGACTTGGGATCAACTGTGCCCTTGACGTTGAAGAATTCTCCCGTCTTTTTTTGTCGGGACAACAAGAACTCGATGGTCTTCTTTTCATACGGCAGCTTCCACCCGAGAGTTTTGTGGATCGTCACCGCATACGTCACGGCAGCCAGATCACTGTAAGCACAGTCCGACATTCCCTGATATTTGGGATCCATGCCGGGTCGGAAGGAGCCATCTTTATGAGCAGTCTTGCGATAGAAATTTCGTAAACCTTTTAAGACTTCCTCGGGTGTGATGGATTTTGTTTTGGTTTGACCTTCCGCAAATAGCGGGAAGCACGCGAATATCAGTGTCACCAAAAGTAACTTCAACCGGATCGGCAGGCGCGGATTACTCATCTCGATAAACTCCCAAGATCGTCGAAAACGAATCGAAGCGATTATCAAGATTCTCTCAAAAACAAATTGGGATTTGTAGCAAACTCTGATTTTGGAATTGGATTGGCGGGATGGTGAACGCCAAAGGTCCACCACCCGATCAGGCAACAGAGATTTTCTGAGATGACAAAGGGAGTAGCGATCGTGTAAAGATTGGGTGTTTCGGCCTCTTCAACGACAGCGAACTTGTAAATTCCCCTTGCCAAAGACGGAATCACACGACCAAGATATTCTTGCTCGCACCACAATCCGACTCCAGTCAGAGCAATGCTACTTCTCAACTCAATTCAACAGACCGAATCATCCACCCCGCAAATACAACAACACCAAGAACCCAAGAAACAGACCAAGATAGGAACCATTCAAGGCCAACCCCGAAGACGCAAGAGATAGCTTGGGTCCGCGAGTTCGAACAGAAGTGAACGCATAGGCGAGCCCAACAACAGTCACGCATATACTCGCCACGAGAAATAGATACCCGAGTTCACCCAGATAGGAAACTATGGATTGGAGACCAAACCAGTTCATCCAACATATAAGCCCCAAGATCGCGAGTGCCCAACCCGTAACTCCGAGACCGGCACCAATCAGAGCTTGTCGGCTATGTGTCTGCGGGCTTTCGGTTTGGTCTTCTTTCTCTTCGATGTTGCGTTCGGCACACCGCACACAGAGCCGATTGTCGTCCCACCGAGTTCGGCAGACCGCACATATGATGCTATTACACTCTTTACATTTACCCACGCCTATGTTGTTCTCGTGGATCGCACAGACGGTATCCCCGGGTTTTGAGCTTGAGACGATCTCCGGAGGCTGAGCACGTTCGAACAAGGGACGATGGCATTCCGGACATCGCGCCGGCATTGCCTCTTTTTTGCCCCGGAGTATCTCGCCACAATGTCGGCATTCCCACATTTTTTGAATTCCTCGGTGGTGTTGGGGCATTGTAGGGTGGGGCAAGCGCAGCGAAGGCCCACCAAC
>CAYYUU010001281.1:0-2184 GCA_964474955.1 uncultured Alcaligenaceae bacterium
TCTACCCACCCAGGATGAACGATCAATGGTAATTCGTGGTGAACTTTCGAGAGGTCGAGAAGGCCCTCGAAAGACTATGAAATCATGGACCGGCCACGTCCAGCAATGCTTGCAGCACAGATCAGTTCGTGGCCTGGGTGCATGGCTAGTGCCCCCAGGTACACTTGCCTGAGTCGTTGGCGACATGAATGTCACCTTGGGGGACCAGCAGCCTTACCACTTCTCGCAATAGTGTAGTTCCTGCTTGATGAGGTGATCCGGGAGAACTTCCTGGATGGAACGATCGACCAACTTTCGCACCTTGTCACGAGTCGTCTCCTGATTCTGATGAATAGGGATCTCAAGGAGGATCTCATCATTCGTGAAACCCACGGCCCTGTTCCCCTCAACCACCAATTCGAACAGCACTTTTTTCACGACGGCGTCGGCGACGTAAATGTGCTTGGTCCCTAGCCGTTCCCAGAGAGTTGCGCGGTGGCGCACTCGGCCCGTGGGCGTGATGAGCGGTCCGTCTGTCACACGATTCCAAAGGTCGTTGTTGGATAGCTTCTCGTAGGCCTCTATCCCGAACTGGTCCTTAGACAAGGCCATGAGCAAATTCCGGCTCATCTCCCGAGAGCATTTACGATGGCCGCGCCGGAGCAAACTGTTGGCAAAATGGGGCGGTGAAATGTCTTCTCCGAAATACTGTCCGAAATGCTCGACCAGTTTGTTTTCGTCGATTTGGAAGTTGGCTGCGATGGAGCTGAACGTGTCATCCCACCAGTATTGGTTCAGTTCTGGGTAGATTTCTTCGCGAACTTTCTTGTAGATGTTGCTCGCATCGGATGCGGTGACGTCGAGCTCAAACTCCGCACTGGCAAGCGAGCGAAAGCCTTCGGCTCCGGCCGTGATTTCAATGGCGCGTAGGAGAGCCAACGCCAAGTTTTCCCAGAATTCCAACGACGTCGACTCAGGCCCGGCTCCCTGACTGGACGTCAGTTCTACGTGCTCGCGGAGCAATCTGGCCAGTTCGGTCTGAGGGGTATCCTCGGATCGAAAGTGTTTCGGGAACTTAGGGGGGGCGTTCTGCTGGTTCAGGATGGTCGCAAGGGCTCGCAAACGGAGTTGTGGAAATCGCACGACCAAAAACTGATGTCCGTCAGAAGGGACGAATAGGTTGAGTTGCAACTCTTTGATGTTCTGGAGATTCGGACCCTTGGACGACAATAAGGGAAGGAGGTCGTATTGCGGTCGAACAATCTCAGGTCGACTTTGTAACCATCGAAGTGTTTGGCAAGCGGAGATCATCCGAAAGTGCGCCGAGAGGAGGCTCTGGTTGGGCGCGGTCCTCCACCAGTCGTGCGGGTCTGTAGAGATCCTCGTGTTGTTGAGAGAGCAAAAGGGGACCGGACCGCCGTTGACGTCTGCGAGGGTGAACACTTGATCGAGCAACCACTGTTCGACTTTGTGATTGTGAAGCTTCGGATAGTAATCGTTCGCATCGAACTCAACGCCGTCTGTGCCTCGGAGGCAATCACGAAACCCTCGACCCTTCGGGCCCGTCAGGAAGGCCAGTTGCTCGTCCCGAATTTCCTCGCACTGGCGAATGCCGTCCTTCACCAGGTCTGAGTCCACTCGCAGCCCAAACTCCCAGGCTTGAGACGCGGCAATGTTGGCCTGCACTTCCAAGGTCAGCCCGAGTGGCCCATACTTGGATCGCACGTTTTCGTCGACGCCGTGACACTTCTCGACTCGTTCCAGAGCCTCCATCTGTTGCCGAAATACATTCCAAACTTCCCTCGCGGTCTTCACTTTGAGGTCCGAACGCTCTTCTCCAGCCTGATTGAGGAGGCAACGCAAAATGGTCATGTCCAGCACCTTTCCGTCCTTCAACATTCGGTCGAAGGCGATCCGCACTTGATTCGCCTGCTCGCCTCCTGAACTTCTCGCAAACATCTCACGTAGTTGGAACGCATCCAGGCAAGCGATTCGACAGTCCCAATGTTCCCGTAAGAACTCGCTGTATCGGGAGGGCTCAACGCACACCGTCTTCTCTCCGTCATCGACGGATAACCTTGAGACAGGAGCTGCCCCGTCGTCAACGAACACGGCGATGGCCGTCCCAGAGAGTCCCTTAACATCGCACATCTGGAGATTTGTGTGCAGCGCTATCATTGCGTAGTTCCTTGTGTTGTGGATGAG
>CAYYUU010001282.1:0-2181 GCA_964474955.1 uncultured Alcaligenaceae bacterium
AAGATGTCGAAGATGAGGACGAAGAAGACGAGGACGAGCAGGAAGGGGAACCCGAGGAAGACAAGCTCGACCAAGAAGTCGTAATCAGCGACGTTGGCCCCTGTAAAAAACACGTCAAGGTCGCGATTGCCCGCGAGAGCATCGACGAACTTCTCGACTCCAAATTCTCCGAACTGATGAAAGACGCTTTCGTCCCGGGCTTCCGCAAAGGCAAAGTGCCGCGTCGCGTCATCGAACGACAATTTCACAAGGACGTCACCGATCAGGTCAAGGGCGAGTTGCTCATGGCGAGTTTGGAACAGCTCGGCGAAGACTACGAGTTGAGTCCTCTCGCCCCGCCCAACATCAACCCGCAAAAAATCGAGGTCCCCAGACAAGGACCGTTGGAGTATGAGTTCGACATCGAAGTGAGGCCCGATTTCGAACTCCCCGACTACAAAGGACTCAAGCTAAAACGCCCCGTCCGGACGTTCACGGAGAAGGACATCGATCGCGAGCAACGTCGAATCCTTGCCCCCTACGGCCAGATCGTTCCCAAAGAGGACGCCCCCGTCGCGGAAGGCGACTACATCACCGTGAACATGAAGACCTACCACCAGGGCAACGTTATTGGTGCGAACAACGAACTCGTGCTCCGAGTCGACAACCGCCTCGCGTTCAAAGATGGGGTCTCAGAACGATTCGCCGAACAGGTTGCCGGGGCCAACATTGGCGACACAAGGACCGTCGAGGTCTCGATGTCGTCGCAAGTGGCGAACGAAATGCTGGTCGGACAGACTGTCACCGCAGAACTCGAAATCCTGGACATCAAGACAATTCGACTACCCGAATTGACGCACGAATTTCTTCACGAGTTCGAATGCCATTCGGTCGATCAACTTCGCGAACAGATCCTCGTTCTTCTGGAACGTCGGCTGGAGTACGAACAACGTCGCTCGGCACGAAAACAGCTCATCGAGTACGTCGACGCGCAAAACGACTGGGAGATGCCGAAAGACATGCTTGCGCGTCAAGCCCGCAGCACGCTTCGCCGACGGGTTCGCGACATGCAAGATAGCGGGATGAGCGACGAGGACATCAACGCACGCTTACGCTTGATGGAGCACGAAGTTCTGGAGACGACCCAAATGGAACTGAAGGAACATTTCGTCCTTCAGAAAATCGCCGAGGTCGAAAAAATCGAAGTTTCGGAAGAGGAGATCGATCAAGAAATCGACGAAATCGCCGCCCAAGCCGGCGAGTCGGTCCGAAAGGTTCGCGCCCAACTCGAACGCGAGAACGAAATCGAAACGCTTCAGGAAATGATCCGCGAGCAGAAAGCTCTCGACCTCGTCCTGGAAAATGCGGAATACGAAGACGAAGTCATGGACAAGTCCGACGACGTCGGAATGGCCGAAGGCCAAGCCGTGGAAGGAGAAATGCGAGACCCTGCCGCGGAGGCCGAAGAGGAAGCCGCGACCACTCCAGAGTGATGGCGTCTTGGGAGATTTGCTTTTGCTCTGGGTTGGGCGAATAAACAAGTGTCGTATTTGTGTTTGTTCGGACAGTGTCGCCATTCGCTCCGCGCGAAAGGCGACACTCAAAATCGCCAATCGCCAATTCTTATTTCTCCGATTTTTTCCCGTTGCGGTGATCGAGGCAGATTGTTATGAGATGCGTCTCATTCTAACATCGAAACCGACGAAAACGGTGCTCCCGGCGCATAAAGCAGCGGTGGCATGCAAACATACCACCGCTGACCCTCAGGCTGGTCATCACAACACGGGACGGGACACAAGATCAAAGGAGCTTAGGGCCTCCTGCCCCTCTCAGGAGCAAAAACCATCCCGCGAGGACATTCTATTCATCGGCGGGGGCGGCCCGAATACTTGATCGGAAAGGACGCCGGTCCATGAATTTTTCGCACTCAGCCTCCCTTGCCCGTCCTTCAAAGAACTGGTGGCCTTCGGTCTTCCTGTCCTTGCTTCTCCACGGGTTTCTCTTTTTCGTGATTCTGTTCGCGCTCGGACCTCGGGGAATGGATCTCGGTAGTGCGACAAGAGGAAAACGAATTGGCCGATCCGGAGATGGTTCTCGGACCGTCGTCTACTGTGGTCAAAAATTTTGCAAGACGGGGCAGGCCCAAATAGCCGAAAACACATCGACTCTGCGGAAACACATCGACCCTCACTTCTTTGGTCC
>CAYYUU010001283.1:0-2178 GCA_964474955.1 uncultured Alcaligenaceae bacterium
CCAAAAGGACTGGGACAACACCGTCATGGCCATACGCCAACGAGGAATCCCAAGGGCCCGCAAGACGGCATATTCCTTGATCGAGGCGAGCGTGGCAGCCGAGAGCGTTTGGTACGTCACCACGGCTCCCACCAGTAAGCCCAAAGCCGCCGCACAGCCCAGTGCGATTCCGGCCTTGGTTTTCGTGAGCCAATGAACTCGCGATCGTATCGAAAAGTCTGGTGCGGTGAAAGCCGATAATTTTCGCGGATGCTTGGCCTGCAAACGTTGCACGACTTTCTTGGCCCCATCCTTCGACGTGCATCTTGCCAGGATGAACGTCGTTTGCTCTTTCGTCATACGGAGCAACGGCCGTGCCGTTTCCAAAGAACAAAACACATACGGACCAGCCAGACTCTTGTATCCAGTGACGGTTCCGACGATCCGAACGCGGAACCCGTTGATCTCTGCCGTGTCTCCGACCTTCTCGACGCCGAGTCGTTCGAACTCCGATTCGTCGACGATGACGGCCCCGGGTTCGGTCAATAAGGCTCGTTCTTTTTGCTTGAGTCGATTCACCGACCCAAGCGAATTTTCGCCAAGCCGCGAACCAATGACCAGGCACAACTCGGCTCCGCCGCTCGGTTTGCTCCAGTACGCAAAACCCTGTCGGTAGTGCTCTACGCGAGTGACTTCCGGCATCGACAGGTACGATTGCCAACGAATCGGGATGTGTCGTCCCAGGTCCACGCTGTGGACGGCCGGATGTCCGACCCAAACGTCAGCCCGTGTCTCGTCGATGGGCAAAGACGTTATCGAGAACAACCCAAGGAGTAGCCCACACTGCAGCGCGATAAGCAAAGCGCTGAAGGCGACCGCGAGCACGCCGGGTAAAAACCTCTGTCGATCGTGCCAAAGGGTTGCGAGGGCGTAAGACATCGTAATCGTTTCCCCTGCTCCAGTCGTAACCAAATGCAATGCGCTGCACTTCGTAGCATCTTGCCCACTACCTCTATTATATGGAAACGGGAGGCGAGGCACCGTGAAAACTCATCCCGTAACTGCAATTGGCGCAAGGAATATCGTTGTTGTGTGGGCAGTGACGTTTGGATGTCTTGGCCTTTGCCGGATGTCCAACGAACTACACAACACGCGCAAACTGCACGGGCCGCAAGATACACACTTTTTTGGTCGTCGTCCAAAATCCTACGACTGTGTTGCCGAAACCGAAGACGCTGTTTCAACTTTTTCGGTTGCGTAAAGCTTTCGGACTCTGTTGGCGATCATTCGGTTGACGAAGCGCGGGAATAATTTACTCATCCACAACATCCACCGGGCATCACCACCGACGACGGTTTCGGTTCGATTCTTCTCAATGGCTTTCACGATGGCCTTGGCGACCGTTTCGGGAGGCATGCCGGAATCGAAGTCGATCTTCGCTCGACCTTCGCTTTTGAGCAAGTTCGAATGGAGGCCTGTGTGCGGCAATCCGGGGATGATCAAGAGCACTTCGATGTCGAAGCGAGCCATTTCTCCTCGGAACGCTTCGGTAATTCCACACAGGGCGTGTTTGCTTGCGGAATATTCCGACCAAGCTGGCATGGCCTTGCGACCACACATCGATGAGACGTTGACGATCGCTGGTTCCTTACCTTCGGTCAACAAGGGAACAGCTTGTCGGATCAGTTCGACCGGAGCAAAGAAATTGACCTCCATGATTTCCCGGAGGATTTCTTCGGTCGACTCGGAAAAGTGTGCCCAACTCGCAATCCCGGCGTTGTTGATGAGGACGTCGAGCCCGCCGAGTTTGTCTTGGGCCATTTGCAGCAGTTTTTGCCTGTCTTCTTCGACCGTCACGTCGGCTTCGACGGGGATGACTTCGACGCCATGCCTCGCCTTCAAATCGTGTGCCAACTCGTTGAGTTTGGCTTCCGATCGCGAGGCAAGCACAAGATTGGCTCCTTTGGCGGCGAGCACTTCGCTGAGGGCGCGTCCGATTCCGCTCGAAGCCCCGGTAAGCAAGACGCGTTTCTGTTGAATTGTTCGTTTCATCAACGCCACCTGAATATCTGAATGCCCCACGGGCAATGGATTTTAGCCAAAGTGACCATTCGCCATATTTTGAGCGAAACAATTTATACGAACAAGATTCCAAACGAGAAAATGAACCGTTTTCTTTCTAATACGCCATTCCAGTCG
>CAYYUU010001284.1:0-2177 GCA_964474955.1 uncultured Alcaligenaceae bacterium
CCCCGACGCCGCGCTCGGTCTGTACCTTCGCCAGATGGGTGCCATTCCGCTCTTGCCCCGGAAGCAAGAACTGCACCTGGCCGAGAAGCTGGAAATTGCTCGGAAGCGATTCCGCCGTGCAGCGTTATGGAATTGGCTCACGCTGGCTCGTGTGGCCGAAACATTCGAACGAGTCTCTCGGAAAGAACTCGCCCTCGATCCAACGATCGACGTCGTGACGAGCCTCGGACTGAGCCGCGACAACATCCTCGCTCGAATGCCGCACAACTTGCCGACCCTCCAACACGTCCTCCAGGAAGCCGCCGAAGAGTTCAAGGCACTCTTGCGAACTCGCTCGGACAACGGACGATACCGCGTCCGTCGACGACTCGGTCGGCTCATGCGGAAGGCCATCAAACTCGTTGAGGAACTCTCGCCACGGACCGAATTGCTCGAACAACTCGTCCAAGACATCCCGCGGTGGGCCGAGCGCATGAAGGAACTCGACGAGGGAATTTCGGCATGTGGCCGGTCGGCTGCCGACCGACAACAACAAACACGCCTGACGAAAGAACTTCGCGACGCGATGCTGGAGGCCCAGGCCACCCAGGAAGAACTCGAAGGCCTTTCCCACGTCATCGAGCGACGACACGCCCGCTATCAACGATCCCGCCGCGAACTGGCCGAAGGCAATCTCCGCCTCGTCGTGGCCATCGCCAAGCGATACCGTAGTCGTGGTCTGGCCTTCGCCGACTTGATTCAGGAAGGCAACCGCGGGCTCATGCGAGCCGTGGACAAATACGAGCATCGAATGGGCTTCAAGTTTGGCACATACGCGACCTGGTGGATTCGTCAAGGAATCCAAAGGGCTCTCGCCGATCACGCCCGAACGGTTCGCGTCCCCTGTCATCAGGTCGGGACGCTTGCGGCCATCCAACGTGTGAGCAACGAGTTGCAACTCGAACACGGACGCGAGCCGACCGTCGAAGAGATTGCCGCGAGTCTCGGCGTGACTCCCGAAGAAACGCGATCTTTGCGAGCCGTCTCGAAGCAACCGATCAGCTTGCACGAACCTCTCAACGGAGACGGCGAACGCTCTCTCGGCGACTTCCTCAACGATCCCAACCAGGGCAACCCCGGCCAACAAGTCGATCAGACCCTCTTGCGAGAACGGATTGCCGAAGTTTTGCGTTCGTTGACCCCTCGCGAGCGAGAAGTCATCGAATTACGATTTGGCCTCCGAGACGGGCATCCTCGAACGCTCGACGAAGTCGCCAAGACGTACGGCATCACGCGAGAACGAATTCGGCAGATCGAGGCTCGCGGGCTCGTGAAACTGCGACAACCAACACGAAGCCAACGTTTGGAAGGCTTCACCGAACAGGAAGAGTGATCGGAAAGTTCGGGAATGAGAAAAGGCGAGCATTGCTCGCCTTTCTTTTTTGCGCGTTCTAGGCGTGGGGCCGCACTATCCGTAAGGCAATCGAAGCGGCGTTGGTTCGAGCACTTCAAGCGATTTCGCAATTTCTTTCGCCAACTCTTCCTCCTTGTCGGAAACCCAAACGATGAAGCCGGACTTGTACTTCTGGTTGATCCATTCACCAGTCGGATACGCGAAATAGTCGAGTTTGTTCTCATGGGCCAACTTGTCGTACTGGTCCATCAAGGATCTCCAATTCGGACTCTCCCAAAAGTTCTTGCATTTGAGGGGGACCACCGGAGGAGCCAGGTCGATCAACGTCTCAACGCTGTGCGGAATTTTTTCGGCCCAATACTCGCGCCACTTGCGGGGTTTACGGTGCAGGGATCGATAACGCTGAAAATCTTGCATCGCACTCGCACGAACCTCTGGATCATCCTCACGAAATGCCCGCCACAACAAAGCAACGGTGGCCTCCTCCAGAAACGAACACGGCGTAAACATTCTGCAAGACTGGGAGTGCAGGTAAACGGCCAAATGGGACTCCAGCAGCTTCGTCCAAAATATAACCAGGTCCGAAAAAGTGCATTTGAGTTCCAACAGAGAAGCCAACCATACTCCTTCGTCCGTCGTGTTGTTTTCATCCACCCTGATCTCGATGTAGCGATCTTCTTGCTCCCATCGCCAGACGGTCTCGGTCTTTGCTTCGCGGACCAGTCCTGTGTTCGGCAAACCCGAAATCGTCGCCGCTACGTGTGCAGTCCGATATTCATCGATG
>CAYYUU010001285.1:0-2160 GCA_964474955.1 uncultured Alcaligenaceae bacterium
GAATTCGATCCACGTTCCGAATCATCATCCCGCGATAATAAACCTCGGCTCCTTCGGATTGAATTTGGAGTTTGCCTTTGGTGAGCGGAACGACCTTCCCTTTGTTACGTCGACGCAAGCCACTGAGACGCATCACCACTTTCCCGTTGACGATGTGGACGGCCTTGTCACCGACGGCGTAGACTTCGATCGTGTTCCACTTGCCGTCAAAGTGTTCGTAGTCGCCATCTTTCACGATTCGGTTGCCGATCCTCTTACTTGGCACGGTGAACTTTTCCCCACCTTCCTTGTAGAAAATGGTGCGGCCTTTCTTCTTGCCTTCGACGGTCACGATGGCGCCGGCGACGCTCCAGTAGTCGCCGCAATCGTGCTCTTGAATTTGGCATTCGTGCGATTGCATCCAGAAACTACCTTGTTTTCCTTGCGGGCCAACGCAGTGATAGAGCAGACCACTATCGCGACGAGCTTTCTCTCGCGGGAACCATTTCTTCTTGCCCCACTTGAACTGGAGCTTGAAGTGATAATTCTCGAAGGCTTTCTTGGTCGTCAACGCACCGAAGATTTCGCCGGAGATGCGGACGGCGGGTTTGCCGTCATGTTGGACGACGGTGTAGACCTTCTTGGGATCTTTGTTCAAACCCACGGCAGGCGGTCGTTTCTTGCCTTTGCCTTTCACGAAAGGTTGGCCGAGCCATGTATCCCAGCCCTTGAGCGTTTTGCCGTCGAAAAGGGAGATCCACTCCGACTTTCCCTTTTTTGTGCCAGGTTCGGCGAAGGCGTTCGAAGGAAGGACGAGACCAAACGGCAAGCACAGTGACAATGCGATGACACTGGACGAAACAATTTTCTTCATGAGGGCAACCTCGTTGTTATCGATAGTAGTAGGCACACTCCGTGTGCCGTGACCTTTTGTCTTTTGTTTTTGTCTTATTTTGGAGTGCGGCAGCGTAGCTGCCGCTTTCGTATTTTTGTTTTTGTCTTGTTCTGGAGTGCGGCAGCTACGCTGCCGCTTTTTCTCTTTCTTTCTTGCCTCTCGTCTCTCGTCTCTGCCAATCCTCACTCTTCCTTGCGTCTTTGCACCTCGGCAGGCCGAATCTGGAGCGTCACGAACACACCTCGCTTGTTCGCGACGATAATGTCCGGATCGCCATCGCCATCGAAGTCCGTGACGACGAACTGCGTCCCGATTCCCGAATCGTCATCGATCTTGTGGGGCGTGAAAGTAATCATCCCGTCTTTGCCCATTTTCGCCTGGAACCAGTAATGGAAGGCCGGGTCCTTTCCGCCGGGGTCGCGTCCGCCGTGGGCCCAGTGACGTCGACCTGTCACCAGATCTTTGAGTCCGTCGCCGTCGATGTCCACGCAATGCAGGGCGTGTGTTTGGGAGAATAGTTTTGCGAACAACGTACGCGTCACGAACGAAGTTCCGAGTTTCTTGGGATTTTGGCGATGCCACCAAATGCCGTAGCGGTGGGCCGAACTCGAAACGACGTCGTTGACTTTGTCTCCGTCGAGGTCGTAAACGTGCATGTCCGCGCACGCTTCGCCGAGCTTGACCTGATGGTATTTCCAGGGTTGGTCGTTGATCTTTTTGGGTTGCTCCCACCAACCGCTCGTGCAGATCACGTCGAGGCGTCCGTCGCCATTGACGTCCCCAAAACCAAGGCCGTGCGAAAAACGATTCGAACCGATCGAACCGGCATTCTTGCTCGGTTCGCTGATGGCGTGCATCTTCCAAAGTTTCGTCGGATCCTTGCCGGGGGCGAACCACGCCATCTGGTGGACGTTTCCCTTCTTCGCTTTCCAACCCATGATGATGACCCGCTTGCCCGTTCCAAACAGATCGGCGTATTGCGGCGTCTCGTTACACGCGCTGTGCCAGATCATGTGCTCTTTCCACATCCCGCCTTTGTTCTTGGGGTTTTCGTACCAGTAGCACGGAAAGCCGGGGAATCCGATCACGATCAGGTCCGTCCAGCCGTCCTTGTTGATGTCCTCACCCCAACAGCAGAAGGAATTGCTATATGCCTTGGGGTTGTATTTTTCGCTTCGTGGCCGGTCGCCTTTCACCGGGCCGAGTTTGCGAATTTTGTGGACCTTCCACGTCGGATTCTCGTACCACACTTCGCCCGTCACGACGTCCTTCTTGCCATCCTTGTT
>CAYYUU010001286.1:0-2156 GCA_964474955.1 uncultured Alcaligenaceae bacterium
GAAGCAATTGCACGTCTTGCGAAATCAGTTGCATGAGTGTATCGAAAGAAAGCTCGCCACCGAGATCGAATCATGAAAGACCGATTCGAAGAACTTTGGATTGACTACCTCGAAGGAGATCTCGGCTCCGCGGGACTCGCCGAACTGAATCGCATACTCGAGTCTTCGCCCGAATTACGTCGATTGGCGGCGGACCTGTACGAAGAACACAGGATGCTCGGCGTCGTCTCCCAACAATTCGATGTCGATGCATTCGTCCGAGACGTGAACATGTCGATCGAGCGCGACCGCGATGACTTCGTGACTCGCGTCACCGGTGCAGTGAATGCTCCCCCAAAGAAAGGTCGCTGGCCGTTCCACTGGCTCGGTTCTGTCCTGGTCGCAGCTTGTGTCTTGGTTGTCTCCGTGGGACTCGGTTGGTTGTTGTTCGGAGGTTGGGGGAAGTCGAAGGTCGCCCCCCTTACACCCCGGCCAGATCCATCGACGGCTGTGGCGACCCTTTTAGTGTCGGACGGAGCCGTCTGGAAGTCGAAGCTCGTTGTCCTCCGGGGAGACCGACTGCCTCCCCAGGAACTGTCGCTATCGAAGGGTACGGCCGTCGTTCGTTTCGATTGTGGGGCCTCGGCGATTCTGGATGGGAATTGCCAGATGACTCTCGAGTCACGCAGCGTGATGCGTATCGCTCGCGGCAATGTCACTGTCCATGCTCCCGACGAAGCCTATGGGTTTCGCGTGGTCACACCATCGAGTGAAATTCTCGACCTCGGGACAGAATTCCACGTCAACGTCGGAAACGGTGGGGACACCGCTCTCCAGGTGCTCGACGGGATGGTTCAAGTTCAGTCGGTTCGGCCCAAAGGCCGAGAGCCTGAAGTCCTTGGGCTCGGAAAGTCCGTCGTCTATACTCCCGACGGTCACCGCAAGGTCGGCGTCCCTGTGGCGAACGCAAAACGTTTTCGCGAACGATTCTTCGAGCTTCGTTCCCCCTTCGTGCGTCGGCCTCTGATGGCCGACGAACCGTTCGATTATCCCGGAGGCAGACGTCCCCTGGACAAACTTTCTGGAGGCCGAGGGTGGGCAGGACCGTGGCGGGCTCGCCGGGGTGAGGAACTCCAACACTTCGAGAATGACGATGGGAAGGACCTTCACGTCGCCCACGACAGCGCAGTCTTCCAGGCTTTCGGTGGCAAGTCGGTGAAACGTGGGGGCCTCGTTTGCGTCCGAAACGAAGAACTCGTTCGGCTGCGGCAGTTGAAGCAGCCCATCGACCTCACGAAGGATGCCACCTATTACGTGGCCTTCTTGATGAAACGCGAACGCCCGACAGCTGACCGACGGCAACGTGGTCACCGAGGTCGTCATTCCACGGCCTTCCGGGTGACCCTTCGTTCGTCAGACAATTATTGGGGCCACTCCATCTCGGCATCGTTTCCGATCTCGCGACGTCCTGCCGTCCAGATGCAGGGAGTGGGCCGGTTCTCGTCACCGGCCCGATTCATGCGTCCCGTTCCGCTGTTGTGGATCGTCCGGATCAAAGGCAGGGCCAAAGGTCAGGACGAAGTCTCCGCCCGCATCTACGAAGCCGACGAGTCCATCAGCCCCGTCGAACCGAGCTTGTGGACCGTCGAGTCTGGTGGGTTCTGGTCGGACGCCAAACTCGACCTCGTCATCCTCACGGCCAAGGGGCACAGCGCTCAATGGTTCGACGAACTCCGCATCGGCACGACTTGGGAGTCGGTCCTGGCCGGTTATGGACCCAACGATTAAATCTCTTGTTTGGTAGACTCTTCGTAGGACACTCTCCGACATGAAACGAAAGCGTTTGTCACTCCTCGCTCTGCTAACCTCCTGCCTGGTCGTGGTCTCTCCCCTCGCGTTGTTGCTCGTCGATCGCGGACGAACTCACGCGACTCCACAGCAGAAGGACACGGCCAAGAAATCTTCACCGAATGTCGCCTTCCTCAAGCAAAATTGTTTTGAGTGTCATGACGGGGACATCAAACGTGGCGGGCTCGATTTGACGGCATTGGAGTTTGATCCGTCTGACAACAAGAACCTCGCCCGGTGGATCAAGATTCACGACCGAGTCCGGAACGGGGAGATGCCCCCGAGGCGGAAACTTGCCCAGAAGGAAATCGACACTTTCCTCACGGCCT
>CAYYUU010001287.1:0-2156 GCA_964474955.1 uncultured Alcaligenaceae bacterium
CGCGCAGGCCGAAGATCGCACCGATGATGACGACCAAAAGGGCAAGTTGGGCACTAGTCACGTCCAAATGGAAATTCGCAAGGTGGAATTTGTCGGCTGCGTTCGCCGTTTGGAATAAGCCGCCGAGCCCGCCATCGGTCCCGCTTACCAACAGTGCAATTGCGAGCAACGCGCCGCCGAGTAACACAAACGTTTGGATCGTGTCGGTCCAAATGACGGCTTCGATGCCACCAAGGGTGCAGTAAATCAAACTGAGGGTGCCCATCAACAATACGGATTGAACCGGAGTCAAAGGCGTTGCGATTGCGAGAGCCAAGCCCGTCAGCGACATCACAACGCCCATGCGGAAGATGTGGAAGAGCGTGAAGCTCGCACTCCCGAAAAGGCGAATGGACCGGTTGAAGCGTTTCTCAAGATATTCGTAGGCGCTGGTGACGTCGGCTCGTCGGTAGAACGGGAGCGCGACGTAGACGGCGAAGATTGCGACGATCGGGATCATGAAGTTGCCGATCGCATAGACCCAATCTTGAGCATACGCCTTCGACGGAATTCCGGTGTACGTGAGAGAACTCAACATCGTTGCAAAGATGCTGCATCCGGCGGCCCACCAGGGAATATGTTTCCCGGCGCGGAAATAATCGTCGGTGTTCTTGTTTTTTCTGGCAAACCAAAAGCCGATCCCCACCATCGCGAGCAAGTAGGAAAACAAGACTATGTAGTTGATCGTCCCGAAGCCCTGTTTTTTGCGTGTGGGGACGATCGACCAGATTTTTGGAGAACGGACTCGCGGGCGGACTTCTCCACTGGCGAGGATGATTCGGTCATCCCACCAGACCGGGATGGTTGTCACGTGGTTCTGTGGGATGTTGCCCGCCGAAGTCCAGGTGTTCGTGATCGTGTGATAGAGCCATGCTTTTTTGGGAAATCCGGGGTGCTTGTCCTTGAGTTCGTCGGCTTTCTCAAACAGCGAACCGTCGTCTCCGCCAAGAACGAGGACGTGGCTTTGTCCGAGACGGATGGCGGGTGCGGCCATCATTGGGTAAGGAAGGTCCGCTCGCTTGCGCCAAGTTTGCGTTCGTGGATTGAATTCGTAATTGTCGGAGAGAAACCGAATGCTGTCTCCGTCTTGCCTTCGACCACTCATCACGTAGACGCAATCGTCGTATCCGTTGTGTTGCGAGACGGTGATATTCAGAGCGCGGGGCGGACCGGGCCACGGTTCGAGTTCTTGCCAATGAAACTCCGACGGGTCGTCTTTTTTCGAAAGATCGAGGGACCAGAAGTTGTCCATGGCAGACTTCAAGGCGCTGCCACTTTGGCCACCCGCGAGATAGATGATGTTGCCGACGAGTGTTGCCTGTCCGTATGCACAAGGCCGAGGGAGCTTCGGAAACTCGGATCGGGTGACTTTCTCTGTTTCCGGGTCCCATTTGAGAACGAACACGTCATCGAACGTTTGGGATTTGTCGTTGCCACCGATGCATACGACCCCGAAGGAGGTCGAGACGGCAGCTCCGTAGCCAATACGACAAGGCAGTCGGCCACCGTTGACCCAGACGTAGCCGTCGCCCGTCTTCTTGAGGACGTGGATTTCGTCGACCCAAACTTTGTTGTTCTCCCAAACGGGACTGGGGAAGTTCGCGCCTCCGGCGATGATCAAAGCGTCGTTGTGGACGCCGACGAAAGGACCGGCGACTCCAAGCTTGTTCGGAAGAGTGGGAAGCGCGGACCATTCGAGCGAAGTGGAGGGTTCGGATTTTTGCGCGAATACCAACGCGGGTTGGGAGGAGATCACAAGCCCGAGCACAAACCTTATGAGCCATTTTGCGTATCGGCGAGAAGAATTCATGATGTCCCCGCCTCGTCATTGTCCCCAATCCAATCGAAAAAGCCGATCGCATCCAAGTCCTTTCGAAGTGCGGCTTTGGGATTTTCATCAAGCGGTCGAATGGGTAATCGCGTAGGACCACAATCGAAACCGATCATCGCCATGATCGCCTTCTGGGCGGCTCGCGGACCGTACGGGACGAAGGTCCGAACCAACAGCTGTGAGTAGGATTGTTGGCGTTGTGCTTCGGCCAAGTTTCCCTTCGCGAATGCGTCCAAGAGCTTGCGATAGATTGGCGCGGCGAAGTTGTATGTGCTCCCGACGGCGG
>CAYYUU010001288.1:0-2154 GCA_964474955.1 uncultured Alcaligenaceae bacterium
ATGGGTCACGACTTTCCTGGCGATCTCGATCCAGGCGAACGCTATTTCTACGGGGTGTTGCCCTTCGGGACCAACGAGGACTTTGCAAACCACATGGACCTTCCCCATGTCGGCACGAAACTCCAGGCGAACCCGAAAATCAAACCACCGGACCCCAAGAGTTTTGAGGTCCCCAAAAAACTCATGCCGAAGTTCGACACAGTCGTCGATCGGTTTGAGGTCGAGATGTCCGAGCACTACGAAAAACCTTGCGAGGCGTTCGTTTTCGACGGAGAACTCGCCAAAGGCACCGGAGGCGAACCCGACATCCAACTAAGGTACATGTTTGTGAGAGATGGGAAGGGTCGGGTGTTCCTCTCTGGAGTCGAAGACATTGCTGCCCCAATGAATGTGTTTGGCGTCCGCACCCGAAGCATGGAACCAAGCGTCCTCGGGACCGGCCTCATCGAATACAAGCAAATGATGAAAAATGATAAGCTTCAGTCTTTCATCGGTGACCGCGTTCCCAGTACTTCTTACGTCAAGGTAAAACCAGAATTTCACGACGGCATCCCGATTCTCGCCAAGGCGAAGGAAGCCATTGAAAAACTAAAGTGAGGCATCCATGGCCACCGAACTCAAAGACCTGCTCGCTCGCATTCAACGCGAGACCAATGACATTCTCCAGGAGGGATTGTCGCCCCTCTGCATCGAAATCGTAAAACTGATCGGCAGTTGCAGTCAGGTTCGCGGATTGATAGCCGGCATGACCCCCGAAGACGCTGCACCCAAAGCCAAATTATTGCGCGCCCTGGGAAAAGATTTGCTTCAAGAGGGCGAGCGTCTGCCCGAGCCCGAACAACTCCGGGAAGCCATCGCCGAGATGCTTGGTTTGACGGCGCAAATCGCCATCAGTGTCGCCAACGAGATTAGCCCTGAGGATGCAGACTCGGATTGAGTCTATGGAAAGGAAGAAGTTGAGGAGTGGGCACTACAGGACTCGAACCTGTGACTTCATCCTTGTAAGGGATGCACTCTAGCCAACTGAGTTAAGCGCCCAGAACAATCTCACCTCCACGATTCCAGAGGTGAGATTAAGAAGATACCAGTTTCGACAACTAATGGCAAGACCCTACATCGAGTACGAGCTGCCGCAACCGCAAGTGCCCTTGGCCTTGGGATTGTTGATGCTGAAGCCCTGTTTCATCGGGTCTTCGTTGTGGTAGTCGACGGTGACGTCATTCAAGTACATCAGGCTTCGCTTGTCCACGACGACAGGAACGCCGTGGAATTCATAGAGCATGTCCTTGTCTTGGTTGTACTCGGGGTCAAGGTCGAGACGGTTTTGGAAGCCGCTGCAACCACCACCAACGACCCGCATCCGCAGGTAGATGTTCGCCGGAGCTTCAGGGTTCTGTTCACGTTGTTGCGTGATGATCCTCTTCACTTCGCTCGCGGCCTTTTCGGTAACCATGATAGCCATTTGGAATTCTCCATTATCAAAACAGGAAAGGAAAAAGGTTCAATGTTGGTTTCGTTCGATGCAATTCAACGTCAAGACGGTGTGCCCGTCGCCAGTTGATAATCGGGGCTCATTGCCCGCAGTCGCTCAACCGCTTTCGTCACAGCTCCGATGGCGTATTCAATTTCTTCATCGGTCGTAAAGCGACTCACTCCAAAGCGTAAGCTCCCGTAAGCCAAATCTTCGGAGACGCCGAGCGCCTTCAACACATAACTCGGTTCGACGCTCGCCGACGTACACGCCGAGCCCGAACTCACCGCGACGTCTCGCAGCGCCATGAATAGGGCATCGCCGCGGATGTACTCAAAGCTCAGATTCAAGTTATTGGGCAAGCGTTTCGTCGGGTGTCCGTTGATCGTGACGCCCGACAGTCGACCCATGATCCCATCTCGGAGCTTGTCTCGTAGTGCCGTCAACCGTTGGGATTCGGACTCCATCGACTGCTGCGAAATCTCGCACGCTTTCCCGAAACCCACAACCAACGGAACCGGAAGCGTCCCACTGCGCATCCCACGTTCGTGTCCTCCCCCATCTATCTGAGGTTCGAGCCGAACGTGAGGATTTCGACGCCGCACAAACTACGCGCCGATGCCTTTCGGACCGTGCATTTTGTGGGCCGATAAACTCACCAAATCCGCACCCATTGTCTCCAC
>CAYYUU010001289.1:0-2153 GCA_964474955.1 uncultured Alcaligenaceae bacterium
ATGGTAAATTGCCGATCCGCCAGTTCCCGCAGGTCCGAGTCGGCAGGCGCGACGTGCTCGTCGGAAAGACACCAGACGATGCTGGTCTTGTCTCGCCATCCCGACGCACGCGACTGCAGGGCCCGTAAGTGCTCGACGGCGGTTGTTTCCGCGTCTGGGGAAACACACCACAAAATCCGGTCGCTCAGTTCGACGAGCCTCGCCGCCCGTTCGCTGTCCAGTTCGACACTCACGTCAACGATGGCCCGTTCGTGGTTTTGCCACTGCCCCAATTGTCGGCGTACGGCGCTCTCGGTGATGTAGTCCTCTCCATCCTTGAGCGCGCGAAATGGGACATCCTCGGGCAGTGGGACGCTTTCGTCGTCGCTCAACACCCCGAGATGTTCTCCCAGTTTGCACAAGCGTTGCATGAGCTGTCTGGAAAATGGTCGCGTCCGCGGCGACTCGTGAAAAATCGTGAGGATGTATCGTTTTCTCTTCCTCGCACTCCCGGGCATCGCCTGGCTCATGGCTCCGGCCAACACCATGTTCCACAGATGGCGTAATTCTCGATATTGCCCGGTGAGATCCAAACTCACTTGATAGTCGATGCGGAGTATGGTCGAGGGTTCGACGGCCACGACTCGGATTGGCAAGGGTTTCACGAGTGCCGCGCTCGTCATTCCCATTTGATCGCCGCTCTCGAAAAATCGAAAGAGCGTTTCGCTCTCCCCGAAGTCATCGTAATCGACAACAACGGCCTTCAATCGCCCGGAAACCACGAAACCAATGTCGGTCGTCGGTCGATTGGCCTCGTGAATGACTTCCCCCGTTTTGAAATGCACGACCTCCATGTACTGGGCAATGTCTTCGAGAATTTCGTCCCCCAGACCCGAGAAGTAGTCGTGGGTCTTCAGGAGCGGGAGGATCTCAGACGTCATGCCAGATTCTCTTTGTTGTTGCGTCTGTTCGCCCTGCTCGGCGTATTCTTGCTTCGACAGCATACACGTCTCCTACAATTAGCAAGTTGTCGAGTTCACACCAGTCCGAAACGGAGTCGTTCGGTGATTCGGGGGCGACGTCGTTCGCCCCTACGAGAGTGCGAAAAGTGTTCCAAGTCGCCAACTCCACAGAGTAAACAGAGTGCCGCCCGGATGGTGCATCAATGTTCAAGGCCTTCGACGGATGGGAAGGCCTTGGAGGGAAAGCAACGCAATAAAGGAAACTGACGCAAAGTCAAAGAAGGCCAGATAGGATTTTCTCGCGAGAGCGCAACTCTTTGCTCGCGCTTCTGATTGACAGGAGCAACAACGTCTCGAATTCGTGCTTCCCCGGAAGTCCTCGTTGGGATATCGATTTCGCGGTTAAAATCATTCTACGGAAACCATCAACGTTATTCCGAGAGATTGCTCTTTTTGGGGCAGTTCGTGCCTGCGTTGGGTCTGCGAACAAGAAAACGCAAGAGGGCCTGTTCGGCACCGGCCAGGCCTCCAGCCTGCTCAAAAACTGAAACCAACAATCGAGCGTGCTCGACCCAAACGGGATTTGCTCTAACGGCCCGCACAACGCGAGAACACGATGAGCAGTTTGATGCCAACGAAGATGACCCAGAAGACCCACCAATATGATTGACCACTGCCCGTGCTCGCGTCGAGGTTGACGGCTCGTCGACTACGTGTATTTACCGGGCGAGCATCGGGCCCAAACGGGTCGCACGGAACCGCGAGGGCAGCGGGCGTGGTCCATTCCTTGTCGCCGTCGTCGTAGGCGATGTGAATACGTTCGTCGTCGACCTCGGTAATCGTTCCGGGATAGTAATCGTGGCCCATCTTCCAACGACCCAGGACCCGAATACCGATTGGGTTCTCGTAGGGGATGAGTTGGTTCGGAACAACCCACCCCTTGTCTCCCGTGTCAAAGTCGATGAGGATTTCGTCTTCTCGGATGTCGTAGACCGTCCCGACGAAAAGGACGTCCGACGTCCAAGGAGCCCACACGCGGTCGCCCTCTTCGAGGCGTTCGAGAAAGGCCGCCCCCGATGCGACTTTCGTTTGGACCGCTCCCTCTCCGCGTGGCTGACAAGGAATTTGGATTGCGGCGGTTGTCGTCCATTCCTCCTCGCCGTCCTCGAACTCAATGAGTAAATCGTCCCCATCGACTTCTGTGATCCGACC
>CAYYUU010001290.1:0-2147 GCA_964474955.1 uncultured Alcaligenaceae bacterium
TGTTCCCTGTTCCCTGTTCCCTGTTCCCTATTTTCTGTTCCCTGTTCATTATTCCCTGTTCCCTTCGGTTCATCCGGTTCGATGCCCCAGACTTCTCCATCCGAGATGGCCCGAGAGGCCGGATCGATCAACACGAGTCGGTTGTCAAATCGGTGGAAATGTGTCTTCGGCCCATCGACCCGCCATCCGTACCGAAAAACTTCCGGTAGTCCGCTGACGTGGATGTGCCAGTGATCGCCCGTGCGGTGGAACGGATCGAGAAGGATCTCGGCAAACGGCTCCGGTTGGCCCATCTCGTATAGGACTAACTGGACAGATGTCCCGTGACGACACAACAGGGCGAAGTTAATTCCGTTACCTTGCGCCGAAGCTCCCAGGGGCAAGGAATGTCCGCGGGTAGTCTTAAGGGTGTGCATTACAAGAAAAATCTACCAAGGATGTCTTGTTTCAATTACGATCTTGGATACAGTACACTGTGTTACATAACAAAAGTAGATCGAATTTCGTAACCGAGCCGTTCTGGTCTGCCCGCTCGACATAACAAGCAGTCTCACCATAGTTATTCAAAAATCGCAAAGTTTTTCGAAAAAAACGTTTCACTTCTTTGCAAACAATGTTAAAGATTAGGAATGCAAGATAGGTCGCCTTTCTCGATAGATGCAGACCGCCTCGTTTGAGTTCACAATTTGACTGCACGCATTCCCAAACTTCAACCACTTTATTCCAACAACCAACTTCTCTGTCCCCGTCTTCGAAAACACAAAAATACGATGTCTTCCCGGATGGTGTCTAAACGTAGTCGTTGGTTTAGTGAATGCAGGTTGCTTAACGGTGGATGCCCTTGGAGTCAATTGACATTAGGGTGACGTTTCGCGGAAGACCGTTTTCGACGTCCCGAACCGCAATCGCAAGAAACGTTGCCGCACTCGCGAATCACGATAGAAGGCTCGCTCACTTCGCCCAAGAGCGTGCCAGACAGGAATTCCATGAGTTAGTTTACGTCCTGAATTGGGCACTCCAACTCCGGGCCTCTCCTCTAAATTGTTCGCCCGGAGTTTTCGGACCGTGCCATGGGCTCGCTGGGTCATTCGAGCGTTGACTCGCACTCAAGCTCGCCAAGACTCCCCTCACGAAAGGTTCGGAATGCCGAGGAACCTTGCTCCTCGAACACTGCAGATCTTTCGTAACCAGGAACGATGAACTCTCTCATTCTCGAAAACGAAACTCGCTTCTTTGGTAGGAAGCTCTTTTGCGATTGTCCCAGCAATCGTTTCCGGAATCGTATTACTTTTTCGTAATTTTGTCGGATTCGACAAATCTTTCCAGTTCAGACTTTATCGTCGTCATTGCTTTGTTAATGGGAGGCACATTTATGCCCGTCACACGTAGCGGGGAAGGTACGACGCCCACACGTCGGAAGACGCGAACGAAATCCGCAGCGAACAGCCCGCTGGCGGACAGTACTCGCCTGGACGACCTGTATCGGCTGCCGATGCCGAAACTGTTCGCCCTGGCCGAGCGCGAAGGAATCGAAGAACACACGGGCATGTCCCGTGGTCAGCTGATCATGGGGATTGTGCGGCAACAGATCGAGCGCGGTGCCGTCGTCCGCGGGTCGGGCACGCTCGAAGTCTTGCCCGACGGCTACGGCTTCCTTCGGAGCGTTGCCCACAACTATTTGGCTTCGCCCGAAGACATCTATGTGTCACCGAGTCAAATTCGGAGACTCGGATTACGCACCGGGCTGGTCGTCGAAGGGCCCATCCGGTTGCCCGTCGAGGGCCAGGAAAACTTCGCCTTGATGCAGGTCGATTTGATCAACGGCCAGGCACCCGAACAAGGCAACATCCCGACGAATTTCGAAGATCTGACGCCGCTGCACCCAGACCGACGTCTGCTCTTGGAAACGACTCCCGAGGAAATCTCGACCCGCGTCGTCGACCTCGTGACGCCCATCGGAAAAGGCCAGCGTGGTCTGATCGTTTCGCCCCCACGCGCCGGTAAGACGGTGTTGCTCCAGAAGATCGCCCAGAGCATCATCAAGAATAATCCCGAAGCCTACGTCATCATCTTGCTCGTCGACGAACGCCCCGAAGAAGTCACCGACATGGCCCGGACCGTCACCGGTCCCAACGTCGAGGTCGTCG
>CAYYUU010001291.1:0-2146 GCA_964474955.1 uncultured Alcaligenaceae bacterium
CACCATTTGACGGGCGTGTGGGCCGACGTCACGTTCACCTTGACGTTCCAGGGTGGATTGGCCGTCAGGGTCGTTTTCAGTTGTTCAAAGACTTCATTGGGGTCTTGGTCGGGCACAATCCGGCAACTCACCAAGGCCCGGGCCTTGGGCAACACTTGATTCGATGCGCTGGCGATCGAACTTGCTTCCTGGGCAATGATTGTAACGGAAGGTTGTCGCCAAGTTTGTTCGTAGGGGTGAATCGCGGCTTGCGTGGCGAAGTCCACGCTCGACAAGACTCCCATTTCTTCTCGCCACTTGGCGTCGTTTCCGGGGAGACTGCGGAACGTCCGCATCTCTTGTTCGGTAAGCGGCTTGACCTTCTCGTAAAAACCTTCGATGGGAATTTGGCCATGGTCCCAGAACAATCGCGCGAGGATGACGTTCAGAGCCAACGCGGAATCGGCGAGCATTCCGCCCGACATGCCCGAGTGTACGGGCGTCGTCGCGCTTTCGACCTCGACCATCGCCGTGAGCACGCCCCGCAACGAATACGTGATGCTGGGAATGCCCGTGTCGATGTTCTCGGTATCGCAAACGACGATGACGTCGGACTTGATCTGGTCCCTGTGCTGTTCGAAGAAACCTTGAAGGTTGGTCGAACCAACTTCCTCTTCGCCTTCGACAAGGACCTTGACGTTGACCGGCAAGCTCCCTCGCGTTTTCAGAAATGACGCGACGGCGAAAAGTTGAGCGGGAATGGCACCCTTATCGTCGGCAGAGCCTCGTCCGTAGAGTCGACCATTGCGTTCGGTAAGCGTCCACGGGTCGGATTTCCACTGGTCGGGAAAGTTGACAGGCTGAACGTCGTGGTGGGCATACAGAAAGACGGTGGGCTTGCCCTCGGCTCCGAGCCACTCGCCGTAGGCATACGGATACGAATCGCCACACTTGAGGGTTTGGACTTTCTCAAGGCCGGCTTGTTTCATCATCTCACACGTCAACTCACAACTTTGGTCGAGTTCTTTGACGTGTTTTCCGTCCGTGCTGATGCTCGGAATCGCGACCAAGTCGGCCAACGCCTTCGTTTGTGCGGCTTCGTTTTCCTTCAACCATCCCAATACGTCATTCATGGAATTTGGTCTCCTCTATTGATGACAGCGTATTCGAATGAGTGTATTTGGAATGGCGCAGGTTTGCAAATATGTGGTTCCGTTGGTGTGCAGCTCTGGATGTCGAAATGTTCATTCGTGGCGCAGTTTTGGAACCAGTCCTACGTTCGAGAGGTTACTCTTCTCCTGTCCCATTATTGTTTTTCGGGATCTTAACTTCTCTGGGTGGGCTTTTGACGTCTTCCCGCATTTTCTTCTTCGCTCGTGACAAGATCGGCCCGATGCTGTTGAGCGGAATTCCCAACTCGGAACTGATCTCCTCGTAAGAACGCCCTTCCAAGTAGCAGAGCCGGACGACGTCACGATCCCGAGGAGGCAGCTTGCGGAGAAGTTTGGCGACTTCTTCCAGCGATTCCAGTCCTCCCGAAGGAGTGGGGTCCGAGCCACTGGCCGGAGTTGCGGCTTTGGCGTTGGTTTGGACCTCCTTGGCTGCCGCACGCCTCGCCAGTTCTTTGACGCAGATGCGCCGAGCGATGACCGTGAGGTACGTCGAGAGGGAAGATTTTTTCTCGAATTGCCGAAGGACGGCGTAGTCATCGGCGACGATTTGGAGGAGAACTTCGGCGGCCAAGTCCTCGACATCTTCGGGGCTGAGCGGTATACTCCGGAGGTGGGATGTATGATGGATGACGTGGTAAATCAAACCAAGGAATCCATCGACAAAATCATTCCACGAGCCCGGTTCTTTATTCAGGCAACGTTGGAGAAGTTCGCGGTCCTGTGGAGTCAGAGGCACGTTCGAGTTCCCTTTTCCAAGTCGAGCGTCGTTCGAAGGTGAGTGTATGATCGGTCTTTTCTTGACGGATCGCACACACTGTATCAAATCGATCAACTCCGAAATTTTCTACTATTTTACGCTTTCTGCTTGATCTGGCCTAGTCCGTTCTCCCATTTTCCTCGCGTCCCAAAACCGATCAGACCGTTTATTCCAACGAGAACCCCCATGTCGGATTCCAAAACACGGCTGCGTCATTTTTTGCCCCACTCATATTGAC
>CAYYUU010001292.1:0-2144 GCA_964474955.1 uncultured Alcaligenaceae bacterium
CCGAAAGGGCATAAGGTCCAAACGAAAGGACAAAATGGTCAACCGATGGGTGGTAAGAAATGAGCCCAGGAGAAAACTGGTCAGGACAAAACCTGACAACCCAAGACGGGCCAGGCCAAAACTGGTCAACCCAAAGGCGGACAGAAAGCCGGTCAGTCGAAGGCCGGGCAAGCGAAGTCGGGCAAGTCCAAAGGGGGCATGTCTCCGATGGGCCAGAAAGCCGCTCAACAACCTGCCCAGGCCAAAGCTGGGCAAGCGAAAGCCGGAGAAGGCAAGAAAGGCAACCAACAACCGCAAGCCCAGGCCAAGGCCAATCAACCACAAGCAGGACAACAAGCGGCCAAGGCCAAGAGCAACCCTACTCCAGCAGCCCAGGCCAAGGGACCGCAGCAGGCACAGCCCAAACAAATCGCCATGGCCAATCCCATGCACCCACAGGCCCAGGCCAAGGGAGCCCCGACTCCGATGGGCCAAGCCCCAATGGGTCAGGCCCCGATGGGACAAAAGTCTGCGAAGGGACAATCGCCGATGGGACAGGCCAAGAGCGGTCAGTCTCCGATGGGCCAATCCCCAATGGGACAGAAAGCCGGACAAGGAAAATCCAAGGGGATGGGCCAAAGCCAAAGCAAGAGTAGCGGCATGGGTCAGAGCAAGAGCAGCGGCAGGGGCAAAGGCTCCAATAAAGGAACCGGGAAAGGCCAAAGCCCACAACCAGGCAAGGGTGCCGGACCTGCACCGAAAGGCCAAGGCCAACCAAAGGCCGGGCAAGGCAAAGGGGCAAGCCAACAACCGAAGGCGGTAGGTCCGGCCCAACTGGCCCAGCAGCAGAAGAAGTTGATCGACGATACCCAGGCGGCTGCCGCGGCGGCTGCCGAAACGAAGGCGGCCATGGCAGCCCTCGGACAAGCCCAGGCGAAAGCCCCCCAGACGGTGTTGCCGTTACTCGAAAAGGCTGGCGAAAACCTCGGCAAGGCTCTCGACGAGATTGCCAAAGGCGATCCGGGAATTGCCCAACAAGCCCAGCAGCAAGCCATGAACCAGATGAACCAGGCCATGCAAGCCCTTCAATCTGCGATGGCCGGTCAACAGCCGCCCAATCTGGCCATGAACCAAAAGCCTGGCCAATCTTCCCAGAGCCAATCCCAATCGCCGGGAGAGGGCACAGGTCAGGGTAAAGGCATGAAGCCCGGCCAAGGCAAGGGTCAGCAGCCCGGACCAAGTCAGGAAAAGAACGAGGGCAAAGGAACCGGGGAGCGCGTCGCCGACGGCAAACGCAGCAACAAGAGTTCGGTCCTACAAGACATCGAAGGGGCCGGGCACTTCTTGAATTTGCCGCCACGACAGCGGGAGTTGATTCGTCAAGCCCTCAGTGGCGAGGTTTCGCCGGAGTACGCCGAGATGATCCGGCAGTATTACGCGAACATCGCCAGAGGTCGCCGTGGCGTCGCTCCGACCCCAACGCCTTCCGATCGATAAGAGCATTTGGAACAATTAGAATGTCGAAGAGGCGGGCCAAGACTTTGGCTCGCCTTTTTTCTTTTATCTTTGGAACAGTCGAAGAAATCACGGTCGTGCTTGTTGACGGGGAAGTTGCTTTTCGCTCGGCGAAAAGTGCTTTGTCTTTCGTGCCCTTTCGCGGAGCGAAAGACAACGTTCTTTCCGACTTCCTCATTGCCCACCGTTCGGGAACCGTTGCGATGTGGGGAGCGTGTAAGGAAGTGTCGGGTTGCCAGAGGTCGGCGCGGGAAGCTGGATCACGCCAGCTTCCGGAAGCCTCGGTGGTCCCGGTATCGTTGTCCCTTGGGGCACGTGTGTGATTGGCATGCGACCTCCCACACGTGGGGCCCCGAGGAATCCGCCGGAACAACTGCCCCCAGCACAATTACCACTTGCACACCCGGCGGTGGGACTTGTTCGGCAGCCGATCAGCATCAACGACACGCCCAAGACAAACCCAGAGATGATGAACTGTTTCATGCTTGTATGTCCTCCTGCCATAACAATGGCCGAGAACACGGGCGTCGTCCAATCGGATGACGAACTTGAATCGATTTTGGGCGCCGTTTGCTGGCGAAGAAGAATTGACTCGACCAACAGCCGAATCTGGAAGACTCTTCGGGAACGGCCTTCACACCGCAGCCGAC
>CAYYUU010001293.1:0-2142 GCA_964474955.1 uncultured Alcaligenaceae bacterium
CGTTTTGAGTCTTATTCGGAAGCCGCTGCGCGGCTTCCAAACCAAACCCAAGTTCGGCAGTTTTTTCGAACCGCATTCCCATCTCTCATTTCTTAGCTCAATAATCCGTCGTCGCAAGCTGATGCGCAGCGAGAGCCAACAAGCCAATCGCCACAGCGACCGACGCGATGATCGAGAACTCCGGCATGAACTGATATTGTTTGAACGTCTCGATTCCCAGATCCGTCGTGAGCGGCGACATTTGCTTGGTCCCGGAGGCAAGAACTCGTTCGGTCAAGAGTTGGATGTCGACCGGTTTGGGAAATGCCCAATAGCCGAGTTCTGTGAGAAAACGTGTCACCGTGCCAAAATGTGACGGTCCCGTTTCATTCGTGGCACGAACGACAAGATGCCGTCCGTAGTTCATTCCCCAGCAGGCTAACCAAAACGCCAACGAGCTGAATATACTCGCTATACTACTTCGCGTAACGACTCCGATCAGCACTGCGAAGCTGTAGACCGTGGCGAAGTGGAGCAGGACTAACGGGATTCCTAACAGATAGCCGAAATCCCAGACACCATTTCGAATTCCCAACGCGGCCCACGTCCCGACGAAAAAGATAAATAACTGGAAACCGACGAACGCGAGCACACCTATATATTTTCCGAATATGATCACCCAACGCGGGATAGGTTTGGTCAATAGGACCGACGCCGAACTCGGTTGTAGGAAATCCGGTACGAAACCGGAAGTCCAAATCAACAACAGCAAGAACCCCAACACGCCCGCCACGAGCGATGACAACGTCCAGCGGATGAACGCGACGGCCTCTGGAGCGTAACGAGTTTCGGGAACCCTGATGGCCCCAAACAGTAAGCTGATTTCGCCATATTTCCGGTTCGTTTGGTCGACCGCCGGGACTGGCTTTCCGGTTTTGCTTTTCGCCATCAGCTCGGGATCTTTCGCGTCGGGTGGCAGCAATCCGGTGGTGACCTTCGTCCCCAAACAAAAGAAGATGAAGATCCCGCTCAAGACCAGCATGACCCAGAACAGGTTCGTGGTGATGGCCTGGCGGAACGTGTCGTGAATCATCCACCGAATGGCATAGAGGATGGCCGGGGCATCGAGTTTGTGTATTTCGGCTGGCGGAGTGCTTTCCGAAGCCGTAGACGTGTCGGGTTTATTTTTTTGGCTCATAGAACTCGCGTACCGCCTCTTCCAAAGAACGAGATGCTTTATCCTTCGACCCTTTTGTCAACTTCTTGACTGTTCCATCGTAGACGATCTTGCCGGATCGGATTACGGCGATGGAATCACACACCCGCTCGACTTCAGGCAAGACGTGGGAGATCAACAAGACCGTCTTGCCTTCTTTGCGGAGTTTGTTGGCGACGTCGAAGACCATCGTTCGGCCAGACAAGTCGAGACCTTCGCTGGGTTCATCGAGGACCAACAAGTCGGGTTCGTTGACGAGCGCCTGGGCCACGCCGAGACGCTGGATCATGCCTTTACTAAATCGTGAGATGGGTTCGTTCGCTCGGTCTTCGAGCCCGACGAGCTTGAGCAGTTCCGGCATGCGAGCCCGCACTTGCAATTCCGGGATGAGGCTCATCGCTCCGTAATACTCCAGCAGAGCGCTCGCGGTCAAGTATCGCGGAAAGGCGTGGTTCTCGTGGACGTAGCCGACCTTGATGAGTGTCGAACGGTCGCTCGTGGGTTTGCCGAACCGGAAGACTTGTCCGGACGTGGGTTTGCAAAGTGAAAGGAGCAACTTGACGAGCGTCGTCTTGCCAGCTCGGTTGGGGCCGAGAAGCCCGAAGATTTGTCCTGGTTCGATCTTCAAGTTCACGGCGTCCACGGCGCGGAGTTTCTCACGACGGAGAAGCCCGACGGGATACTCCTTGACGACGTCTCGGAATTCGGCCACGGGTGTGGACACGTTGTTGTCTCCGGTGAACAATGACGAAATGGGATTGCCGCCCCTAATCCATTAACAAACGGTTTTTGGGCCGCTTCGACAAGACCAGCTTCGGAACATCAACGGACCGAGAATTCGGTTCCGTCGTCTTGTCCGACACTCTAAACATAACCCGAAACGAGAGGCCGTGCTTTTCGAAATGTCATTGTGTATCAAAGACACCGAGGATTGGGAGAAATCTGTC
>CAYYUU010001294.1:0-2140 GCA_964474955.1 uncultured Alcaligenaceae bacterium
CCATCGTCACGGTTCCACCGCTGAATAGCCACGCCCGAATTCGGAACAGCTTGTAGAGTTTGACCAATTTTCGGTCGCTCACCGTGATCTTGTGGTCACGAGCAAGCACTTTGATGAGCCGCTGAAATTCTTTGAAGACGTCCATCGGAAAGAACCGTTCGCGGTCGTTCATGTCTTCGTCTCGTTTGTCACTTCCTCGCTGGCTGAACAGGTGCGTCATGTAGCGAGCCGCCTTCAGCAAATCCTCAAGGTCGGCGTGTCCTTCGACCCACGGCTTTTGGTTCAAGCTCCGGTAGACTTCCGATTGCAAACCGGCGTCGATCAACTCGGTGAAGTGTTCTTCTTGAACCGGATTACTGCGGACCTTGAGTACAAATCGGTCTTTGAGAGCGGCCAGTTCGCCCTGTTCGGGGACTTCGTTCGTGGCCGCGAACATGACTCGCAATCGCACGGGTTGCGGCACACCGTCTTGGTAGAATTTTTTCTCGTTGATGATCGTGAGCAAAATGTTCAGGATGGCCGAGTTAGATTTGAAGATTTCGTCCAAAAACGCGAGGCGGGCCGTCGGCAATTTTCCTTGTTCGCGGCGAATATACCGCCCTTCGCGGAGTTGGTTAATGTCGATCGGGCCGACCACCTCCGACGGCTCGGTGAAGCGGGTGAGCATGTACTCGAAGTAGTCTTCGTCGGAAATACCAATCGCGTCCTTGAACTTCAGCACGAGATCGGACTTGGCCGTCCCCGGTGGACCGACAAGCAACAAGGGCTCCTGAGCGACTGCCGCGACGACCATCAAGTCGATTATGTCGCTCTTGGCCACGAAGAACCGCTTGAGGGAATCGCGAAATTTCTTAAGTCTCTCGCGGATACTTTCGGCTTCCTCCTGGAGTGCTTCGAGGGACCAGTCTTCATGTTCTTGTTTTGTCGTCGCCTTTACCATAGATGGGCCTCTTGGAGGTAGATTATTGCAGATGCTATTCTTTGTTCTATCATACAGACACTGGCGCCAGATAAAGGTTAGCAGAGGAAAAAAGTTCTGAGGCCCTTTGAGGAAGAAGACGCATGGCCGCCGACCTCCCGAGATACAAATTTCATGCCGAAAACGCCGAGAAATTCGCGAAGACCTGGGCAGACGAAAGCCACCGAAACGCGTTAGTGGCTCGACTCGCCAAGACCGTCGAAAACGGACAATCCGTCCTCGATGACGAGGAATTCGCAGGATTCGTGCGCGAGGGATGTCTGACCTCGGAACAAGTCGCCGAATGCTACTACGAACTGCGCCAATGTACCAACCGTCCCGAAGGCCAGTGGCGAACCGAATTCGAAGCCATCTTTCCTGACTATCGACTCCCCCCGATGGTCTCGCAAGCCGTCCTCGATGAATGCGTCGACGTTCTCGTGATCGGAATCATCGAACGCCATCCGCAGACCGTCGAAAACGCTCTCAAACACGCCGCTAGCTACAAGATCGATCTCCACGCCATCAAGGGCATCGCCCCGGAATCGTTTCAGGCACGATATCCCGTCTTCTGCGACGAAACCGACGACGACGCGATGGATCTGATTCAGCTTGCGGAGAAGGCGCGGAACGAGAAGGTCATCAAGCTGATCAAGGGGGCTCTTGGTGTCGAAGAGAAGTCGGAGAACGGATCAAAAGAGTAATTCGTGCGAGGCAGACGACTTCCTTGGATTCCTGCAATCAGGCGAGAGCTACGGCGCGAGGGTCAGTTCCGGGTTTGCTTGCTTCAACTGTTTGAGTTCGGCAAAACCGAGCCTTCCATTCCTGCGGAACTCGAGCAACTTCAAGTCGGGAAACCGAGAGACAACCGGACCGAGGAGTTCGGCAGAATAAATAGAGAGTCGGAGTGTCTCAATTCCCGACACCTCTTCTTGCCGCTTCCAACGCTTGGCGATTTGTTTGGAAGAGATCTAAACGGTCAGACACAAATGGCGAAGGCTCTTGAATTGCCTAATTGAGAAACGAGATGAGAGGAATATGTTGGTGTGTGTGAGCATATTCCATTTTCCCAGGCTGTGGGTGGCAGAATCCAGAAGTGTCAGATTTTGGAGAGCCGCTTTTTGCGGAGCGAGAAGCAACTTCCCAAAATCTGACACATGCTGATTCGTCCAGACTCGCCCC
>CAYYUU010001295.1:0-2131 GCA_964474955.1 uncultured Alcaligenaceae bacterium
GGTTCGAAAAACAACAGACAAAACAAGGTGCCTTACTCTTGCCCATCCCCAAGAAACACCCGCATCCCATTCCGCGAAGCCTGCCGATAAAGCGGTTCGAGCGTCTCGAAGAATTGCTCTTTCCCACGCCAAAACGGAAAGTTCCCCAACCGTCGCGGCCAGGCCGCCGTCGTTGCAGGAGTCTCGACGTTCTCGAACAGGTCGTCCGGAAGAGCCTGCGGCGCACCCCAAAACGAATCCGGATTGAAGGGCAACGGCTCCGGTTCCAGCTGTTCGGGGATGGCCTCGGGTTCGCCCGGGGCCGATTCCTGGAGTCGCTCCAACAACTCGTCGCGGTCCATCCCACGCAACTTGAAGAGCAAGAACGGATCGCGGTCGAATTCTTCGCCGATCAAATAGTAGACCGCCGCGATGTGTTTACACGGATTCGACCAGTCCGGACACGAACAATCGGTCTGGAGGTCGTTGTGCGCTTCGGGAAACAACGACACACCCGCCGATCGAAAGGCCGTTTCAATGTCTTGCGGCATCTCGCCCGATAACAACTTCGCCGTAAATATCGCTTGTGCCGCCAACGCCTCGATCACTTTGTTCCATTCGGCTTTCGACAACGGCGCGAGCTGAATCTTGACGTTGTATGGGTCTGGATACGACCCCTGAACTTTCGCCTTGACTCGCCCCTTCGTAATATCGATCGAGACGACTTGCCCCTTGCGGGCATACGTCCGCCCACGGCCCAGCCGAGTCCCAATGTTGAAGCTCTCGAGTACTTCGATCCACCGCTTGGCCCACCAAGTCTCGCCAAACGCACCGCGTTTGTTCTTGGCCTTGATGCCGCCCTTGACTTCCTTCGTCTTTCGGTTTTCGAACCACCACGATTGCCACATAGTTGTTATTCCTCCACGGCGTCTTTGTTGAGCTGTAGCAGCTCCTTGAGTTCTTTGTCCGACAATTCCGTCAACCAGCCTTCGCCCTCGCCGACGACCTGGTCAGCGATTTCTCTCTATCGCTCGAACATCTCGTCGATTTTTTCTTCGAGCGTCCCCGAGCATACGAACTTGAGAACCTACAAATTATACTTTAGGCCGAACCGAAAGGCGCGGTCGGTGGCTTGATTTTCCACGGCGGGGTTCCACCACCGATCAAAGTGGAAGACGTGATTCGCCGCCGTCAAGTTCAGACCCGTCCCGCCAGCCTTCAACGAGAGCAAGAACAACGGCGGTCCGTCGTCGTCCTGGAATCGCTTGACCATCGCGTCGCGTTTTTTCGCGCTCACGCCACCATGCAAGAACAAAACTTCCTTGCCGAAATGTTCCTGCAGGTATTTCTGGATGATCTCGCCCATTTCCGTGAACTGCGAAAAGATCAAAGCCTTGTCGTCGACTTCCAAAACCTCCTCGACCAGTTCGGCGAGTCGCGTGAGTTTGCCAGACCGCTTCCCGCCCATCGAACCGTCGCCCAGAAACTGAGCCGGGTGGTTGCAAACTTGCTTGAGCTTCGACAACGTACCTAGAACCATTCCCTTCCGCTGGATTCCCTCGGCGTCGGACAGTCCCTTTTCCAGATCCTTGACGACTGCCTCGTAAAGTGACGCTTGCTCCTTCGTCAAGTTACAAAACACCTTCGTCTCTTGCTTCTCGGGCAAGTCGGAAATAATGTTGTTGTCCGTCTTGAGGCGGCGAAGCAAAAACGGCCCCGTCAAGTTCTTCAACCTCGCAGAAGCCTCGGCGTCTCGCTCCAGTTGGATCGGCACGAAGAAATTGCGGCGAAACTCGGCTTGTTTGCCCAGAAAACCCGGATTTAAGAATTCCCAGATCGACCACAATTCCATGATGTGATTCTCGACGGGCGTCCCGGTCAGCGCAATCCGGAAGTCTCCCGGCACCGACCTTGCGGCCTTCGCTTGTTTCGTGTCGGGGTTCTTGATGTTTTGGGCTTCGTCGAGAATCACGCCGCCCCATTTGACGTTCGCGAAAAGTTCCTGGTCGCGATTCAACAAGGCGTAGCTCGAAATGACGATGGCGTGATCCTTCACGGCTTTGGCAAAGGCCGTCTTTTTTTTCTCTCGTTTTGGTCCGTGGTGAACAAGAACGGAAAACTCCGGCGTGAAACGCTCGGCCTCGCGCTTCCA
>CAYYUU010001296.1:0-2130 GCA_964474955.1 uncultured Alcaligenaceae bacterium
CCAATCATGATGTCGCGATTCTTCATGCCTTCGAGCAGTGCAGGCAAGTATTTCGGCTGATGGCTGAAGTCCGCGTCCATCGTGATCACAAAGTCGTACTCTTGATCGCATGCGTATCGGAGACCAGACAGAATGGCCGTCCCGAGTCCCATTTTTCCGGGCCGGTGGATGACGTGGATTCGTGGATTCTGGGAAGCCAACTCGTCGGCCATCTTGCCGGTTCCGTCGGGGGAATTATCGTCCATCACGAGGATGTCGGTTTGGGGAAGGACTCGATGGATCTCGGCCACCAGGGCGGCCAGATTTTCCCGTTCGTTGTAAGTCGCGATGAAGATGAGTGTTCTCAACTTGTTGTCTGCTTCCCCCACGACTGGTCCTTTCCACCGAGCAAACTTCTTGAACTCTCCTCGTACTACCCCCTATTCTATATGATCATCATCAGTTGGCCCTCATTTCCAAAATTGGTGTGTCAGGACAACAGCGGAGAGACGACATGGCCAAGGCAACCGCCGTCCATTGCCCGAATTGCGGCAAAGGTTTCAAAGCCAACCCGAAAATGTTTGGGAAAAAAACTCGATGCAAAGGCTGCGAAGAAATCTTTGTCGTCGAACCACCGGACGAGGATGAAGTCGAGGATGGGATCGCACCCGGGCCATCGAAGAAAACAAGGGCCTCTTCTGGCGTGCGGACTTCGAAGGTCTCCTCGGGCATTTTGCCCGAGGACGAGCCCGAAGACGACGATGACGACGAGGGTGGTGACCCGTACGGCGTAACCACACTCGACCTGACGCCCCGGTGTCCGAACTGTGCCAATCCGCTCGAAAGTGCAGATTCGATCATTTGTTTGTATTGCGGTTACAACACCCAGACGCGTACTTGGGGCAAGACCAAGCAAGTTTACGAGTCGACCGGAGAGGACTACTTCAAGTGGTGGCTGCCGGCCTTCATTTGCCTGTTCGTCATCTTCGTCTTGATGGTCCTGATTTTGTGGTACTGCACCGTCGTCCCGCGCGTTCCCTGGATCGTCAAGGATGATTGGTACAACTGGACCATCCACGAATCGATGCGGATGTGGTCGGTCGTCATGCTCCTGTTTTTGATGTGGGGGCTTGGGTTTTTCGTGTACAATCGGCTCATCGTGAACCCCCATCCGCCCGAGAAAGAAAAAAAATAATCCCCAGGTGCAGGTCCGTCCATGCTCGCCAAACTCAATACCTTCACCCTTGTCGGCATCGACGCTCTGCCGGTCGAAGTCGAGGTCGATGCGGCATCGGGAATGCAAAAGACGTTCCTGGTTGGGCTTCCGGACCAGGCCGTTCGCGAAAGTACGCACCGAATCGACCGGGCCCTTAGCAACCTGGGTTATCATCCGCACCGAGGCAGGACGGTCATCAATCTGGCACCCGCAGGGATTCCGAAACAGGCTGCTGGTCTGGATCTCGCGATTGCCCTCGGGATCCTCGTCGCCACGTCGCAAATCTTACCCGAACAACTCGAAGGCGTCGCGACTGCCGGAGAACTCGCACTCGACGGGAGTGTCCGGCCCATCAAGGGCGTGCTTTCGATGGCCATGTCCGCCGCTGACAAAGGAATCAAGCGCCTCATTTTTCCCGCCACAAATGCCCAGGAAGCTGCGGTCGTCGACGACGTCGTGGTGCACGGCGTCAGCAATCTTTCCGAGGCCGTGGGGATCTTGTCGGGGCAGCTCGAAGCAGAACCAGTCGTCTGCGATGTCAGTCAGTTGTTCGATAAACTCGGCAGCTACGAGGAAGACTACTCGGACGTTCGCGGCCAGGAATCCGCCAAGCGAGCGCTCATCGTCGCGGCGGCTGGCGGGCACAACGTACTGATGATCGGATCACCAGGAACCGGAAAGACCATGTTGGCGCGACGGGTCCCAACGATCCTTCCGTCGTTGACGCTCAACGAGAGCCTCGAGACGTCTCGAATTTACAGTGCAGTCGGCCAACTGTCCTCCGACGAACCATTGAAAGCCAGACGGCCTTTTCGGTCACCGCATCACACCATCAGCGACGCCGGAATGGTCGGCGGAGGTCATGTTCCAAAGCCCGGAGAAATCAGCCTGGCCCACAACGGAATTCACTTCCTCGACGAACTCCCCGAGTACAC
>CAYYUU010001297.1:0-2126 GCA_964474955.1 uncultured Alcaligenaceae bacterium
TTCCGTAGGTTGGGGCAAGCGAGAGCGAAGGCGAAGGCCAACCGAAATCAAGAGTTGGTGGGCCTTCGCTTTCGCTCGCGCTCCAGCTTGCCCCAACCTACGAAGAAAAACGCTCTCAATGAAACTACGCAGCCAAAGGCGAGTTGGTATCGTTGACTTGGAGTTGGGAGTGTGCCGAGATGCGTTCTATGCCCTTTCCTATCTCTCGCGCGTAGAGTCCAGGACAAGAAAAAAGCGTGGAGATTTCGTGAACTTGCGGAAGCAACAATATCACCAACACGTATGGGTTCTATTCCGCAAGGAACATTTTTCGGACTTGATCTTGGACAGCTTTCGTTTCCTTGTGGGCATGCGTGTCTATGAGGTCTAACAGTTCCCAACCATAGTCAATCAAATCCCGTTGGACCATGATTGGTAGGTTCTCTTCTACGTCTCGGGCTACTTGCAAACAGTCGCTGAACTCCTGGACCTTTCGGACAATAGCCTCGTGCTCTTCCCTCAGAACTCGCACGATTCCGGCCCCTTCTGCGCTTGCCTCTTCGAGAAACACAAAAAGTGTCAATTCTTCTTCTTCGAGATGCGACGCAAACTGGTTTGCAAAGAACTCTTTGATGTCCTCGAACCGGTCCAGAATGCGTTGGGCCGGGACAGGCTGTCGGTCCAGCAGAACGATCACTGTTTCTCGGAGGAGTTGCATCTTGGTGTGTACCAGTTGATGATCTTCTTCCAAGGTACTCAGTATGGCTTCGATTTTCGTGGTTGTCATCAGAATCTTCTTCCAAGGTGCGAGCAATTAGCGGCAAGGGTTGGTCAAGAGTGTTTGTCTCATAGTTCCTCACTCCGCTTTTGGTAAGAGGGAGTTAGGAGGGGGATGATGAAAGGATACAATCGATCAACATGGCGCAAACCGATTTGACTTGAACACCCCTCACCCACAGCGTTTCCCGCTTCGCTCAGATCTGGCTCTCTCCCCAAACTTGGGCAGAGGAAAGAACAATGGGACACCGGTACAATTCCCATTCTTAACTTTGCCAAAACATGACTTGAGGCTCCCAAGGGAACGCACTTGAGCAATGTTTTGGAACGCATTGCATCGAGTTTACCTTTGGACTTACATGTTGGCAAGGACTCTTGACGACCATCGGTGGGATGTGCGGAAACGGCCTTGTTTGTGTGCTGTTTCCGCACATTACCTCGGCAGGTCCTTTCTGGTATTCTAACCTTTACAGCCAATTTCTCTCCCATGTATGTCTGACAAGGAGCGCCCGATGTTCCGAATTGTCGAAGCCACTCGGCTCAGCCCAGATATCAAACGATTCGTCATCGAGGCCCCACGGATAGCCCGAAAACGCCAAGCTGGTCAATTTGTCCTTGTGCGCGTCTACGAACGCGGCGAGCGGATTCCCCTCACGATTGCCGACGGCAACCCCGAACAAGGGACGATTACTCTCATCGTTCAGGGCATCGGCAAAACCACTAAACTCATGAACCACCTCGAAGCTGGCGACCATTTGCTCGATCTCGTTGGGCCGTTGGGAAAGCCCTCGGAAGTGAAAAAATTCGGGACGGTCGTTGTGATTGGTGGCGGAGTTGGAGCCGCGATTGCCTACCCAACGGCCAAGGCCACATACGAAGCTGGCAACCACGTAATCTCTATCCTTGGAGGCCGGACAAAGGAGCTGGTGATCCTCGAAGAAGAGATTCGCGCCATTAGTCATGAGCTATTCATCACGACCGACGACGGAAGTTATCACCGGCAAGGGTTGGTGACGGAGCCCCTCAAGGAAATGATTGAGGCCGGTCGTCAAATCGACCACGTGTTGGCGATTGGTCCAGTTCGTATGATGCAAGCCGTCGCCCAGGTGACTCGTCCGCACAACATCCCAACGGTCGTGAGCCTCAATTCGTTGATGGTCGACGGGACTGGCATGTGTGGTGGGTGCCGGATCATTACTTCGGAAGGACCCAAGTTTGCTTGCGTCGAAGGCCCAGAGTTCGATGCTCACGTTGTGGACTTCGACATCCTCGCCCAGCGGAATCGGGCCTACGCCGAGCGCGAGGCGGAAGACTTGCGAGACTTCCACGAGCGGACCGAACTGCTCGTCCAAGAAGTCCGAGAAGCGTGT
>CAYYUU010001298.1:0-2122 GCA_964474955.1 uncultured Alcaligenaceae bacterium
CGCTCCTCACCGAAGGCTGGCGTAAAACAAAACCTCGTGTCCAATCAACAACGCGAAGGCCGGTTCTCCCATCGCATAAAGCGGTCCGGTCCACGGAAGCAACGAGATTTTTTCGTCCTGGTGAAGCTGCCGCAAGCCGTCGTGAAACTGGCCGATCGTCAATTCCGGTTGGAGCGGTTGCACCTCCCGGTAGAGCACAGGCAGGGGACAATCTCCCGCCGTTCCATGCGGGTTCCACTGGGCAAGCGTTTAGAGCACACTCGCTTGCCAAGTCTTTGGAGAGTGTCCGTTTGTCGGATACACAGGAAACGGAGTGGTTGACTTCGTTTCGATGACCTGGAGGACTCGCTCGGCCACAGTCCGTAGCGAATCCAGACTGCTCCGCGTTTGGTGGGCTGCCGTCAATAGCTCGCTGACTTGAGTTTCGCGAGCTTCGAGGACTCGGACGAAATCTTCCAACACGTCTTTCGGGTTGGCCTCGGCAAGCAAGTATGCCAAACCCTTCTCGGTAATGGCGCAGAGCTGTTGGACGCCGCGTCCTTTCGTTTCCTCGCTGACGACGCGGAGATATCCTTCGTCCAGACATCGCTGGGCGGCTTGTTTGCCGACGGAGTTGGCCGGAAACAGGCCTTCCGTATTCTTGTTGGTGTGCAACAACACACCGTCCGGGTCGAGCACAGCACGACTCAGACCGGCAATGATGAACTGGGTCGGTTTGTCGGCCAAGGAACCCTCCTGGCGAGGCCGAGACGAGAAATTCTAATTCGGTGAGTAGGACAAGCCTGGGAACTCGAAACCCGTTGTCCCGGATTTTGGATGTTTGTCCGTAGGACAGGTTTGTAACCTGTCCCGTGTTTTCTTGGACAGATTACAAACCTGTCCTACGGTCCCAACCAACCGGACAATCATTGATTTCACGTTACGCAACCTATCCGGGTTTGAGGATGTGGACAGATTAGAAACCTGCCCGAAGTCGAACCCATCCTGTACCCACACGAAAAATCCACAGTTTACGTGTGGTTCAGTATTATGCGGACATGGCGAAATCGTGCAAGACCAGGAAATTCCCGTTTCCAGGTGGTAGAATACTCTCGTACCGAGTTCAGCAAGGAAGTCACGTCTCGGGCCAACTCTCACATCAAACGAAATCGATTTTTCCGAACACCTTGGTTGGAGGCGTTGCGCATGCGACAACAATTGGGACTCGCCTTATCGTTTTTAGTGCTCGCGATGTTGGCCCTGGTGCCTTTGCCAGTTCGTGCCGGAGGAGAGCCAAAACAAACCAAGGGGGAGCCAAAGAAGCCCAAGACAGAACTCGTCATCACCCCCGAGGGGAAACTCTATGCCGCGTTGACGGAGATTGCGAAGCGTGGAGTCACCATTTATAACGAGGATTCGGACCCGTTGAGCTGTTCGTATCTGTTCGAAGGCGGACTCCTCGCCGCCTTGTACCAACTTGACGACCACCCGGAAATCCAAAAGGACATTGCGGATGGGCTGAAATCCGCGTCGCTCCTGGACGACGCGTCGAAACGAGCCCTGGAACTCCGCAGCGTCATCGATGGCGTCCGCAGAGACCTCAAGCCCCACATCTTCAAGAAGAAGGTGATCGATCCGAAGAAAGGAAACGGGGAGAAAAATGGCCCTCCCAAGAAAGGGTCGTCGAACTTGGGGACCGATCCGAAGAAGCCGAAAAATCAGTATCCCAAGCTGATCGAAAACAAACCAGCGCCTCCACCCAAACTCGGTGTCGTGGGCGGGCAAGTTGCATTTCGTGGACAGCCGCTGCAGGGCGTTTGGGTCGTGTTCTGGACAGAAGACTTCAACACCGTTGCTTCGAGGACCGACGAGCAAGGCCGGTTTGCATTTCCGCAGCCGATTCCCGTCAAGGAATATCTGGTGACGGTGAATCTGCCGTTTCCGGCGTACCAGGCGCCTCCGGGGTTTCCGCGGATTCCGCAGAGGTACTCCAACCCGTTGCTCACTCCGTTGAAGGTCCAAACCCAAGAGAAGGGCGTTCAGGTCGCACTGGATTTGCAGTGACGCCCACGAACAAGACTTGCGATGTCTCGTATGGGACCTCCCGCTCGAACCCGACCTCTCGAAAAGGCTCCCCGGACAC
>CAYYUU010001299.1:0-2114 GCA_964474955.1 uncultured Alcaligenaceae bacterium
CAACACTCGAATGGCAGCGTCATTACCTTCCGCGATTGTCGTGAAGTAAAAGGGGGCTCGGTTGTCGTGATGGAGTTCGCGAAAGAAGGCGTACCCCCGAGCAATCAGCCCGAGACTGCGATATTCCTTGAGCAAACGAAGCGTGCTGAGATATCCGATGGTCGCGGGTTCTCCATTGATGTAAACGTCACGTAAAGAGCGGCAACCAAAACCGACCACGTGTCCTGTGGTCCCATCCCGACAGACAACTACCTGACGGGTGTGCCCATCGACCACAGCTCCAGCGAACCAGCTCGGTTCTCGCCGGAAGCAAAGCGAAAACGTCCCCGCCATTGGGGTCTTCGCCATGATCAACCGGAGGTCCGCATCGTCTTCGGGCGTCGCCAGCTCAAACCGAAATCGACTCATCGATAGGTTCCCATTCGCTGAGTCCTGCTCCGAGTTGCAAACCCTGTCGACGGTCGATATCGAAGTGGGCTTGCAGATTCAACGCGAGGTAAACTCCGAGCATTAACCACGAACGAGCGTTCGCCCGAAAGTCCAACAATCGATGCCAGATGGAGTTCCAACGGAAGAACTGTCGCCGGGCATCCAGACACAATTCCTCCAACTCCTTCGGGTCCAGTTTTCGAGGCCGGAACGTCACGTCGCCGACTCGGCTGTCCGGATCGAGCCACCACTTCTTTTTCAAGAGTCGCCCTTCGGCCTCCAACTTTCTATACAACGGCGTCCCGGGGAACGGCACGACATGATTGAACGCCGCCAAAAACAAACGCTGTTCGCGGGCGAAGTCAATGCTCTGCTGAATGACCTTCGGATCATCCTGGTCGTACCCAAAGAGGAACGTCCCGTACACAGCCAGCCCATGTTTGCGGAACCGAGCCAGGCTCTCGGCATAGCTCCCCTGAGCCAAGTTCCAGTCTTTGCCCATGTCCCTGAGATTCTCGGGGTTCAGCGACTCCATCCCGATCAATACGCCCTTGCACCCGCTGCGAGCCATCAGCTCAAGGAGTTCCTCGTCCTGAGCAATGTGGATGCTCGCCTGTCCGACCCAGTGGATGTTGAGCGGTAGCATCTCGCGGCACAACTCTCTCGCCTTCGAAGGTTGGCTCACGATGTTGTCATCGACGATGAAAAACTTCCGGCTGCCCGTCTCGCGCATCTCCTCGACAACATCACGGGCAGGTCTATGATTCTGGCTGGCTCCGTGGAACGCTGTGATCGAACAAAAGTCACATTTGAAATTGCAACCCCTCGCGAACTCCACCAAAGTGATGTCCTGATACCGTTTTCCCTGGAACACATCCCGCCGAGGCTTCAGCCCACCCAACGACCTCCGACCACGGCCATCATAAACAGGTCGCAAATCTCCTCGCCGGGCGTCTTCGAGCAACTCCTTCCAGATCGGCTCGGCGTCCCCAATGACGATGGCATCTCCTTCGTTTTGCGCCTCGTCGGGCAAGAGCGTGACGTGATATCCACCCAGGACAACGGGAACGCCGCGTTGTCGGAACTGCCGTGCGATTTTATACGCTCGCAAAGCCGTAAACGTTTCGACACTGATGGCCACCAGGTCCGTCGGCTCGTCGAACGGAATTTCTTCCATCCGGTCATCGTAGAAACAAAGGTCGATCCACTCCGGCATTAGACTCGCCAACAACGCCATCGACAGAGGTTGCATCTGCCAGGCCCGCACGTAGGGCGTGTTTTCCTTCCGTCCGACGGCGGGGTAAATCAAAGTCACGCGCATAGGGGATGCCGTTCCAAATGTTCGCCAAAGAAAGGTTGGGAATGCTCAAATCAATGAAACTGGAAAAGTTTCCGGAGACGGACCCGTTTCCCTCCCAAACCCAACCTCGATCGGGACCCGCAAAAAGAGAACCATGAATTAGACAAAGTGCTCAACTGCTCGGACTACTTCCGTTGGCGTTACCGCCTCAACTACAACCGGCACATACGCCACAACGATATAACGCACAAAATCAAAGAATTCCGAGTTCCACGAAATCGGCGTTCTGCCCGACGGATGCGAGATCACTACCGGAACAACTCCCGACAAGGATCCTCTCTCCTTGCGGTCTACCGTTTTGCCGAGCCATGTAATCAGCATCTCG
>CAYYUU010001300.1:0-2113 GCA_964474955.1 uncultured Alcaligenaceae bacterium
CGAGCACCGACGAATGGACAGCTCCAATTGCTGCGGAGGTCGGTCCCGATGGTGCGGTGTGGATTCTCGATTGGTACAACTATATCGTCCAGCACAATCCGACACCTCGCGGCTTCAAGACCGGAAAAGGCAATGCGTACGTCACGAAGTTGCGAGACAAACAGCACGGGCGTATCTATCGCGTCGTCAACACGACGACGAAACCGAGCCAGACTTGGGACTTGACGAAAGCGAAGCCGAAGGAACTCGTCGCCGCACTGCAAAGCGACAACATGTTCTGGCGACTCCACGCCCAATGGAAACTCGTAGCTCGTGGAAAGACGGACGTTCTGCCGCATTTGCAAAAGTTGGCGTCGGACCCGAAGGATTCCCATGCGGCGATTCATGCTCTCCACACAATCGCGGCTCTGCAAGAAAAGAACAACCCCACAGCCAAAGCTCTGAAACATCCTTCGGCTGGTGCTCGCAAGGCCGCCATCGAAGTTCTGCCACGAACTCCTGAGTCGGTCGACTTGCTTTTGAAGGCCACGGTCCTCAACGACAAGAACGCCATCGTTCGCCGACAAGCGTTGCTCGTGTTGAGCGAGATGCCAAGCTCGATGGAAGCCGGGAAGGCGATTCACGAAATGCTGTCGCGGAGAGAGAATTACGAAGATCGGTGGATTCCTCTGGCGGCAACGAGTGCCGCGGCCAGACACGACGGCGGATTCCTCGTCGGTGCGCTTTCCGCCAAGCGACCATCGGAGGCTGTGCTTTCGACGGTTCGCATCGTGGCCGAGCATTATGCGAGAGGCAATCCCGGCGGCAAAGTCGAGACAGTCTTGTTGGCTCTGAAAAACGCCGAACCGAAAGTTGCGAACGCCGTGTTGGGCGGACTCAATAAAGGCTGGCCACAAGGCGAAACTCCGAAGCTCACCAAGAAGGCTTATGACAGCCTGGTGTCACTCGTTCCTCGTTTGGATGCCGCTGGACAGATTCGGTTGGTCTCGTTGGGCCGACGGTGGCGGCTTGAGAAAACGTTCACCAAGGTTCTCGCGACGCTCAAGGATCGTTGGATTGAGATCGTCGCGAATACCGAACTGAAGGATAGCGTTCGTCTCGATGCCGCGAAAAAACTGACCCAGATCAATCCCGATGACGAGGTCATCGCCACGCTCTTGGAGCAAGCCAACGTCAAAGCCTCGCCGGAGTTTTCGCTCCAGATCCTTGAGACGATCGCGAACGCGGACAGCAAAGCCGTCGCTAAAGGGGTCTTGTCGCAGTGGGGAACGTGGACGCCACGCCTCCGCGCAAAGGGAATCCAAGTTCTCCTTGGGCGACCAGAATGGACAAAGGCACTGTTGACGGCCATCGAAAAAGGGACCGTACCAAGCAGCGATTTCGGCGCGACCGAGATGCAGCGGTTGACGCGCTATCCCGATCAACAAATCGCAAAGTTGGCGAAGAAGATTCTGGCCCAGGGTGGTCGTCTTCCGAATCCCGACCGACAGAAGATTTTGGAAACGTTGCTCCCACTCATGAAGAAGACTGGCGACATCGCCAAGGGCCGCGAGGTGTTCAAGAAGAATTGTGCGAAGTGTCACCGCCACGGCGACATGGGCGAGAAGATCGGTCCCGAGTTGACCGGCTTCATGGTCCACCCAAAGGACAAAATCTTGACGGAGATCATCGACCCGAACCGTTCGGTCGAAGGGAATTTCCGACAATACAACGTTCTGACGAAGCGGGGGCAAGTGCTGCAAGGATTACTCGCGAGTGAGACGAAGACGGCCATTGAACTCGTCGATAGCGAGGCGAAAAAGAAGGTTGTCCTTCGCGAAGACATTGCCAGAATGATCGCCGACAAAACTTCGATCATGCCAGTTGGGTTCGAGAAACATATCTCCAAGGACGAATTCGTTCATCTGCTCGAGTTCCTGACGGCGAAAGGAAAGTTCGTTCCGCTGCCGTTGGACAAGCACGCCACGATTGTCAGCACGCAGGGGATGTTCCACAAAAAGTCCTCGACGGTCGAACGTTTGATCTTCAAAGTTTGTTGACCGAAGACCGCCTTCGGCGTGCCGTTCCGACTGGCGCTAGCGGGTGGGGTCGCTACCGCGGCGCTCTATGCCAT
>CAYYUU010001301.1:0-2111 GCA_964474955.1 uncultured Alcaligenaceae bacterium
AAACAACACCACAAAGGCATTCTTTAAAAGGAGCGAAACACGACACTCTCCGAAATCACCGCCCTAATGCGACAAGTGTTGATCCGACTGCCCCGCGTAAGGCGACACTCTCGAAATTCGACACATATTGATTCGGCCGCCCCGACGGACCAACGCGAGAAGGAGCCCAACAAATATTGTTGGGCTCCTTCTCGCGTTGGTCTTCTGGTGCTTGCCGAACTGAATGATGTGTCTGTCTTTGGGCCGGCTTCTGGCCTGGTCTACCGTTTCCACCATCCGAAGATTCCGCGAGAGTGTCCTTGATTATTGCAGCAACTTCCACCGCTTCGGAACCAACCTCGCGATCCACTCGAATAATTATGACCGGAATGGGAACGCTTGAACCAACCGAACCCGAAGAGACCACCGGAGTGCTTGTGAGAAGTTGAACCACTCTGGCATCCTCCACGCGGAGCCCGGGAATACACCGGACCTTGTTGCGGATAGGTCACATTCGGTTGCGGATATGTGACATTCCCGGGAGCTTCGTAGACCGGCGGAGTGTTTGGCGTTACGACTGTTCCCGGCGTTTGAGGCACGGGAATGACGTCAACCGGCCCGAGTTCTTGGCCACCCACAGGAGCTGTCTCTCCAGGAACATATAGCGGTCCAGGCTGTTGGCCGATCGCATGCGGCACTACCAAGCATGTGAACAAGAGACCTCCGAACCAAACACTTCCTCGCATGGATACTTCCCCCTCGTCATATTTGAACATCGTGTTCGTTCCCAGCAGCCTTGCCAACTCGTAATTGGAACTATTGTTGACTATCGGTTTGGGGGATTGTCGCAGTCCGAATTCTTCGTCCGAAAAATCAATGGGAGTTCAACGAACGCTGAAGGAATCGGCATATCTGGTTTCCTGGGATAATCGATAGGAGTTCTCCAACAAATACCGACGCCCCTGACGTTAATGAACTTCTATTTTCCTTTCTTCGGACCGTGCGGTTCGGGAACAACGCCGTTGTCCTTCACGGGCAACTCGACGACCGCATGGAAAATACGACCACGATCATCGAACTCTCGAACGAGATCTAACATGATCCGCAGAGACTGTTCCGCCTTCCGTTGGAACAAAGCTTTTCCATTCACCTCAATCGTAATCGGCTTGGCAAAGTCGACCATCCTGGGATGTAAGTAGATCTGCACTTTCTTTGCGTTTTGGGTGACGACGATAAATTTGTTTTTCCCGTCGTACTTCGCCTGCACCAGTTGTGTACGTTTCTCTTTCGGAGTGTCCTCGGGCAGTGGGACGAGTCGAAGCCAATGGACCATGGAAAACGGTATCGCTCTCCCCTCCTTCCACGCGTGCTTGTGCCGATCCGTATTAAGTTTCCAGGGAGTATCAAAAACCAGCTTTCCCCCGAGCCGAACATAGACCATCTTGCGATAGAGGTTCCGAGGACGTTCCCGGAAGAACTGCGCAATCTTCGGAATCTCATCTCGAAAGATCTGGTGCCCACCAGGTTTCTCGATTAGCTTCCAGTCGTAATCGTGCTTGGCCATCCATTGTTTGATCTTGTTGTTGAATTTGTTGATACCGAATGGCTCTCGTTTCCCAAAGGTTGCGTAACCCGGGACGTTGACCAAGTTATACACTTGGTTATTTTTCACATAGTCATACCCACCACTCATCGGAGAGACGGCGGCCCAGCGATCTGCCATCGTGATGGCACTGCGCCAGGAGAGATGCCCGCCCATTGAGTGACCGGTGAGATAAATTCGATCGGGATCGATGTGATATTCTCGCTGCATTTTGGAAATGAGGGAGACGACGATGGAATTGCCGATCGGTCCCCAACCACGTCCGGTGAGCGGGGCAACAAGGATCATTCCCTCTTTCTCGACAGTCGGAAGCCACGGTGTCAACCCGCCCAAACTCGCTCGTCGAGCATACGCGACCGACATCGCACTGTTCCCACCGTGTCCAACAATAAGCAACGGAGCCGGTTTCTTCGGATCGTACTTCTTGGGAACGTAGAGAAAATATTCGGTCGAGTAATCGACATGTTCGAATTGAAGTTTTTGATTGACCAATAAATTTCCCTTCGTCGCCGATTTCTGATAAGTGACT
>CAYYUU010001302.1:0-2108 GCA_964474955.1 uncultured Alcaligenaceae bacterium
ATTCGAGCCCTCTGTGGATTGCTGCCTGCCACACAATTGGCCTCTTGAGCGAAAACTCGTTGAACAACCCGCGTCGTATTCTATGGGGATTGTATCGAGCTGGTGTCTCTTGTTGCTCCTCGGTTCTGTCTTCCGCACTCGTTCTGTCGTGGATGGGAAGGGAGAATTGGGCTCAGGAACGTCGAGTTATCTCCATTCCAAAGGCAGGTTCTCGCGACTCGGGCCACGGTTTTCACCAAAGGACGCACAGTCTTCTTTCTCCTCATCGGTGAGAGCCAAAATGTGTCGTTGCTTTGCCAATCCCACCTCCTATGAGCTATCGATTTTCCATGGTGATGGCCGGACTCCGTCTTGGCAAACAAACCAACATGGACCGTTCCATCGATCGATGATGAAGAAACGACTTTCACCACACAACGGACATCTCAGTGCTCTGCCCGGAAGAGGCGAAGCCTCTTCCGGGCAATCGGTGAGGACAGCAGTGGCCGTGGAGAGGCGACTCGTTTCGTGGATCGCTTCTCGGCACCGACGGATGTTCTCTTGACGATGTCGATTGGCCAGCAAGCCAAAATATCGAATCCTCACAAACCCGCTGGGCACGACGTGCAGCAGGAACCGGCGGATGAATTCCACGCCCGCAAGCGTCATGACTTTCCGCTGGGAACCATCCGCGTAGTCCTTGTACGAGAACGACACTGTCCCGCCTTCCATGGCCAACAACCTGTCGTTGGAGATAGCCACCCGATGGGTGTAGCGGGCCAAATACTTCAGCACATGCTCCGGGCGACCAAAGGGCTTCTTGGCATACACCACCCAGTCCTTGCGATAGAGACGGTCGATGACTCGGCCAAATTCGGCGTCGTCGGGTGTCCCGACGAGATTCTCATCTTGGGCGTAGGCTTGCCGCAGCAATGCCAAGAATTTCCCCCGGAAGAGCCGACTGAGGACACGCACCGGGGCAAAGAACTTCTCCGAACCGCCGATCCACTGGCCCGTCTTGGGACACAACCCACCCGCCGGAACGACGCAGTGGACGTGGGGATGCAAGTGGAGCGTTTGTCCCCACGTATGCAGAACAGACAAGACCCCCACTTTCGCCCCGAGATACTTTGGCTCACCCGCCACTTCCAGAACGGTTTGGGAACTGGCCTGCAAGAGCCAGCCATAAATCTGGCGAGGGTTCACCAACGCCCACCGGTGCAACTCCGAGGGGAGTGTGAAGACGATGTGGAAGTAAGGCACCTCGAGCAACTCCGACTCCCTCTCGGCTAACCATTCGGCGCGAGCCATCGCTTGACATTTGGGGCAATGCCGGTTGCGACACGAATTGTAGGCCATCTGGGTGAACCCGCACGTCTGGCATTGTTGGGTATGCCCACCTGCTGCTGCCGTCCGGCACTTACGCAAATCTTGCAACACTCGAAGTTGGTCTAGGGTTATCGTCTCACCGTGTGTCTGGATGTACTCGGAACCAAAGCAACGCAACACTTCGGCTACTTCGAGGTCACGTTTCATGACTCGTTCGGATCAGGGTTGCCCGGATCGATTTGGTCTTTCTTGTTGGGATCGTTCAGGTCCAGACGATCCAACGGGCTCTTGGTCTCCAAGATGTGTTCGCGCGAGACGTGCGTGTACCGAGCTGTCGTGCGCAAACACCGGTGGCCCAATAGGGCCTGCAACACTTTCACGTTCGTGCCGCCCTCGAGGAGGTGAGTGGCAAAGGTGTGCCGAAACGTGTGGACCGTGATGGATTTCGTCAGTTGTGCTTTCTTCGCTATGCTCTGGCACCATACCCACACCCGCTTGCGATGGACTGGACGAGTTTTGTCTTGGCCGAAGAAGAGGAACTCTTGAGGCCGGTACTCGCGCCAATAGTCTCTGAGAATTTCCAGTAACTTCTCCGAGAGCATGACTTGGCGGTCCCGACGTCCCTTGCCTTGACAGACTCGTAGGACCCTCCGCTCCGAGTCAATGTCGCACGCCCGCAGCGTCGCGACTTCCGAGACTCGCAAGCCAGCGGCATAAAGAGTCTGAAAGACTGTTCGTTGTTGAACGCCGATTTCCGCAGACCAGAAACTACCTGACATTTTGGCCCTTTCGTGAGTTGT
>CAYYUU010001303.1:0-2108 GCA_964474955.1 uncultured Alcaligenaceae bacterium
AGGGCGAATACAGTCCGGTCGGTGGTCGAGTTTACCAATCGACTGACAACGAGGTCGCCATCGAAACAGCTGTCTACACCGCTCGAGGTTGCGAGCGAATCATGCGAGCTGCATTCGAAGCCGCCCGCCACCGTCCGAAAAAGCTCGTCACGTCGATCACCAAATCGAATGCCCTGGTTCATGGCATGACCCTGTGGGACGACGTCTATAAAAAGGTTGCCGCTGACTACCCGGATATCAAGTCGCACTCGCTGCTCGTCGATGCAGCTGCGATGGACTTGGTCCGCAAACCCGAAACGTTCGACGTGATCGTCGCGAGCAACTTGTTCGGCGACATTCTGACGGACTTGAGCGCGATCGTGACGGGCAGCGTCGGACTCGCTTCGAGCGCCAATATCAATCCAACCCGAACCTTCCCGAGTATGTTCGAACCCGTCCACGGGTCGGCTCCGGACATCGCCGGAAAGGGAATCGCGAATCCCCTCGCCGCCGTGCTCACGACGTGTTTGATGTTGGAACATCTCGAATTGCGCGACGTGGCCGAAAAAATCAAACGTGCGGTTTCTGAGGTTTTGGGGAAAGGCGAGGCTGTGACACCCGACCTTGGAGGAAAAGCGACGACGAAGGAAGTGACGGCGGCTGTTGTGAGGGGGGTGGGGTGAGCGAGACAAGGGATTTCATTCATCCCAGGTCACTCAGATAAAGAAGAGTTGTGTTTGTCTTTTGTCTGGAGCCGCGCGGCAGCGAGAGATCTTAGCCGTGGGCATGAGTCCACGGAATCGTGAGAGCGCTCCCCTTGCCCGTGGCCTGACGGCCACGGCTAAGATCTCTCGCCGCTGCGTGGCTTCCGCGCAACGCATACCACACGACAGATATTGATCCAACCGTCTCGTCCTCAGAAGATTTTAATTCCCAACCAAATTCTTCATCGCAGTCATCCCAATTTCCGCGACTTGGTTTGCTTGCGACTGCCACAACACCGGATTCATTAATTCGAGTGACACCCAACCGTCATAGCCGATGGCCCGGAGGTGATCGAAGATTGGGCGGAGTTGGAAATCACCGTCGCCCGGAAACACGCGGTCTGCGTCGCTTGCCAGCTCGCGAGCGATGCCCGCGAGGTCGCAAACTTGTACGTGGGCGACAGTTTCTTTCGTGAGCAAGGCGAGGTCTTCGAATTTACTCGGCCCAGTATAATAGTGGAACACATCGAGGTTGACGCCAACGTTCGGTTCTTGGGCCTGAATGACCATGGCCATTGCCGTGTCGAGGCTGGCACAGAACGTATTTTTGCCTCGAAATTCCAGAGCCAACCGGACGTCGAAACCGTCGGCCCACTGAGCGGCCTGTTTCAATGACACGACTGAGCGTTCGAGCGAAGTCTGATCAATCTTGTCCACAAAGTCGGCGACCAACAACATGGTCGGGATGTTGAGTTGCTGGCAAAGGTCGAGTCGTCGTTTGAAGTGGTCGTAATGCGCCTTCCGCTGTTCGCCCTGTGAAAGCAACAATCCACCCTGGTACGCCGCAGCCGCCAGAGTCATCTGCCGATCTTCCAGGAACTTGCGGGTGTCGGCGAGCGAAATCGATTCCAGGTGAGTTTCGAGCTTCGTCAGCCAAACTTCCATGGCCTTGCAGCCCGCTTCCGCGAACGTCGTGACGTCCTGGGCGAACGGTTGGGGCATGGTCGTGGCTTCGCTGATGCAGATTTTCATATTGACATGTTAGAGCGCGTACGCGGAGATTTCCACAAGCCGCAAGTTAGAGAGTCTTGTTCCGGCAGTGCATTTTTACACCAACCCGAAGCGCGAGCGAGGATTCTTACACCAACCCGAAGCGCAAGCGAGGATTCTTATACCAAACCGAAACGCAAGCGAGGACCAACAGACAAGCGGGCTTTTGCTGCTTGCAACGGAAAGCCAACGAAGCGAACAAACCACACTGAGCGAAGCGCGAAACACCCCTTGAGGCCGATCCAACCAAACTCGGCACAACGCCTGAAGCAATATTCCCGCTTGCGCTCAGATCCTCGCTCGCGCTTCGGGTTGGTGTAGGACCGTAAACGATCCCTATTGGCCACGCCGTCGAAGACACACTTCCCCTCCCCT
>CAYYUU010001304.1:0-2100 GCA_964474955.1 uncultured Alcaligenaceae bacterium
CCAATCGAATTTGAGGATGTAGTTCTTGTAGCTTTTGTCGGTGTAAATATACCCGTTCGTGCGACCGGTCACGACGATCATCCCGTCCTTGACCTTGAACGTTTTGTTTGGGTCCGCGTCCTTCTTGTTCAGGATCATCTTCCAACCGCTGAGATCTTTGCCGTTGAACAAAGCGGTGTAGCCTTTTTCGGTTTTCTGTTGGGCACTCGCCGAACCCACGAACAGCCCCACCGACAAGGCCGAGAGGCCCAACAACATTCCCACAGTCTTGGTGTACATCAAAAATGCTCCTCCAGCAGACAACGTGTTCTGGTCGCTTCGGTGCCTAACCCGCTGCGTGCCGCAGCAGTCACCTCCGCTCCCGCAGTGACACCCGATTGACAGTCCCGATGACTGTCTTCTCCGGCGGAATCGATTCTATCCCGTCTGTTGCGAGGATCAACAAAATAACGCGACGCATCCCCGAAGCCAAAGGCGGACAAGGACTAACCACCTCTGGTGCGCGTTTGTCCAATGCTTTGACCTCGGCAATCTTCACTGATCGATTTTCTGCGGAAAACCTGCAAGATCTGGTCAGCCGCGAAACCTGGCATACGACTTGCCTGGTGTTTCGAGGCTCACATGTACCCCGAAAACGAATGAGGAAGAAGTTCGATGTCGTCGAAACGAAATGCGTTCACGTTGATTGAATTGTTGGTCGTCATAGCCATCATTGCGGTGTTGATTGGCTTGTTGCTGCCCGCCGTCCAGAAGGTCCGCGAAGCGGCCAATCGTGTGTCGTGTCAGAACAACTTGAAACAGTTGGGTCTAGGGCTCCACAACTATCATGACACCCACAAGCACCTGCCCCCAAGTTTCGAGATTGCTGACGGCACGTCGCTCTCGACCAACAACGGGTCGTGGTCGATCCACGCTCGGTTACTCCCATACATCGAACAAGCTGCGGCGTATAACATCGCCGACTTGAGCCAGCCTTGGGACACCCAAATTGCGACCGGCGTTCCGACGTTGCGCGTGCCGATTTTCATCTGCCCGAGCGAGGCCGACGATGTCGTTCGAGTCGACTCCAGCGGCAACCCGAAAGTCTATCCTCAAACGTACGGCTTCAACTTCGGGACCTGGCTCGTTTATGATCCGGCAGGCGGGCGTCGTGGCAACGGGCCGTTCTACGTCAACAGTCGCGTCCGACTCGGCAGCATCCAGGACGGCACGAGCAACACGTTGGGTGCGTCCGAAGTGAAAGCGTTCACGTCTTACTTTCGAAATACGCCAACGGACCCAGGCCCAATTCCGCCGACGTCTCCTACCGACCTTGCTGCGTATGCCACAGGTGCCCAGTTCAAACTCGGGCCAACGACGAACAACAACACCGGACACACCGAATGGCCCGATGGTCGCGTTCACCACAGCGGCATTACGACCGTCTTCACGCCCAACACGAAGGTGCTCTACACTCACACCGATGGCTCTGTGTATGACATCGATTTCAACTCCGTCCAAGAAGGCCGAAGTGCTACCCAACCGACCTACGCCGCCATCACTGCCCGGAGTTACCACAGCGGCCTTGTCAACGTGATGTTACTCGACGGTTCGGTGCGTTCGGTCAGTGATACAATTCAACTCGTGACGTGGCGGGCTCTCGGGACTCGAAATGGCGGAGAGGTCCTGGGCCAATTTTAGGTTTGGCTCAGGAAATAGAAGGCATTAGATTTTGTTGGTGGCTACTTGAGAGATGGAGTGATTTTCGCTTCTTAGCAAAACAACCCCCAACTTTCCGAGAGGGAAAGGCGGGGGTTGTTTTTGTTTCTGCGAAACGTTGGGACCTTCGAGAGGTCTTTGGGGCTTTTCGCTTACGGAGAGGTCAGTTTGAATGGGAAGTCATTTGGCCCCTCATTAGTCAAATACGCTTCCAATATGCTGTTGGCGTTATATTTGGCCGGGATGATGTTTTCTTCCGTTTCTGTCACATCCGCGGTTGCCGTCGGTGGTGCCGGCACTTTCTTATAGGCATAGATTTCCACCTTCTTCTTGCCGACAACGACTTGGCCGCTGTAAGAACCGCCTGAGATTTGCAGGACGTTGGGAGGCTTGCCAGGTTCG
>CAYYUU010001305.1:0-2097 GCA_964474955.1 uncultured Alcaligenaceae bacterium
GAGCGACGTTCTTCAAGTGTGGTAATATATTCCGGGCTTTCCAAAACTCATCATAGTTGGGATGCTTTTCGAACTCACTCCAGAACGGAATCTTGTTCTTGAAGTACTTTGGGTTAACATTGCTGAGGGGGCCAAGTTCCAAAAAGAACTTGTATCCATCCGGGGTTCCATGATCAAATCGTTTGGAACTCGTAGTCGTTGGCTTTGGCCTTGGATACCCAAATCGAGCGAAGAAATTAAACGCATGCGGCAAGAAGAATGCCCCGTGATGGAAAAAGTCATCGAAGTACCAGTCAGAAATCGGTGCTTGTGGAGAAACGGCTTTGAGGGCCGGATGAGCATTAATCATTCCCGCCGACGAGTAGAAGCCTGGATACGAAATGCCCCAAAGCCCGACTTTGCCATTATGATTTTTGACATTCTTCACAAGCCAATCGATCGTATCATACGTATCAGTACTTTCGTCGATGTCAGTTTTTTTCATCGGGTTCGGATTGTGGGGCCGCATGTTGACGAATTTCCCCTCGGATATGTACCTTCCGCGAACATCTTGATAGACAAAGATATAGCCTTCCTTCACAAAATACTTGCTCGGCCCGAGTCGAGAGCGAACCTCGCCTTTGTCGTATGGTCCGATCCCATATGGCGTCCGTATCATCAACATGGGATACTTGCGAGATTTGTCCTTCGGGGCATAAACGATAGTGTAGAGATGAACTCCGTCTCGCATGCGGATCTTGTGATCGCTACGGACATAATGTTTGCGGATATATCCCGACGTGATGCGTTCCTGCGTCCGCGCCCATGTTGGTGCGAGGAAACAAAGGAAGACGAGCATCATGAGAAAGCGTTTCATAAGTATTAACCTCAATGTCATTATAGTTGACTGTTGTCGCTGTTTTGTTTTTGTTTTGTTATGGAGTGCGTCCGCGAAGCTGACGCTTTTGGTATTTTCGGATTCCTCGCTTGCGCTTCGGGTTGGTGTGTTTTGGAGTGCGGCGGCTCGACGCCGCTTTGGTTTTGTTTTGGTTTCTCAACATAGTTTCGTTCGGCACACAATGTAATCGAAGTTGTTCCAAATGCCCACTATATAAATGCCATGTCTGAATTTCCCGCGAGGTCTTCGTCATGAAAATCACCGACGTTCGCAGTCTCCAGCCAGTGGCCGCCGAATCGCCTCCGGATTGGCGCACGAGCATTGGACAAATTCTCGTGGCGATCGATACGGATGTCGGTCTTACTGGCTACGGTGTGGGTGGTGGCGGGCTCGCTGGAGTCCATGTCGTCGAGACCGTTTTGCGTGACGTCCTTTTGGATCGAGCCCCCGAGCCCATCGAATCACTCTGGGATGAGATGTACGCTGCCACGCTTGCGTTCGGACGCAAGGGCATTGCGATCATGGCTTTGAGCGGCGTCGATCTGGCCCTGTGGGACTTGAAAGGAAAGGCCGAGAAACAACCCATTGCAAAGCTGCTTGGCGGTGATGTCGAGAAATCCATTCCGACGTATGCGACGGTTTGGGATGACGTTCCGGACGAAGTATTGGCAAATCACTCGGCGTTCAAACTGCACGTCGGAAAAGTGAATTCGAACGCTCTCCTGGAGGACGTGATCGGGCGAGTGGAGGCGGCGAGGCAGAAAATCGGTCCCGAAAAACCTCTCATGATCGACGCCTGGATGAAGTGGTCCGTAGAACAGACAATCGCGATTGCCACGCAAATCGAACAGTATGATATTGGATGGATTGAGGAACCGATATCACCCGACGATTTCCAGGGCTATGCAAACTTACGGGACAACTGCCTAATTCCAATCGCCGGCGGAGAACATGAGTTTACCCGCTACGGATTCAAACCACTGATCACAAACCGATTACACAGTGTTCTCCAACCGGACGCTTGTTGGTGTGGTGGGATGACCGAAATGGTCAACATATATCGGATGGCTCAACGGCAAGGCCTTCGCGTTTGTCCTCATCGTGGAGCTGAAGTTTGGGGACTCCATGCCATCGTCGCTTTGGACCCCGACCCACTGGCCGAGTCAGGACGTCCCTGGATGAGTTGGGTCGAGGGGCAACCAACTATTCAAAATGGGATG
>CAYYUU010001306.1:0-2093 GCA_964474955.1 uncultured Alcaligenaceae bacterium
GGATCGTAGCCGTCGTCCGCATGTAGGCCGATTCTTGGAGCAATTGCATGTAGTTGTAGGCTTGGTCGTCGAGCACGAAAAACTTGACCGGGAGTCGTTCGCGTCCAGCCGTCGAGACCTCGGTGGCCGTCATCAGGAAACACCCGTCGCCCGTGATGGTCACCACTTGAGAACGCGGATTGACTTTTTGGGCACCGATCGCGGCGGGGATCGACCATCCCATCGCCTGGTTGGCGGTGTGATTGAAGAACGTACGCGGCGCCAAGGCGTGAAACGTTTCGGTCGCCCAGTACTGTGAACACGTCACGTCTACGAACGCCAAGGCGTGTTCGCAAGTAAGTCGGCGGAGGGCCATCAAAAAGTGCATCGGGTCCGCACCACACCGGGCGTAACGCCGCGAATTAATGCGGCATTCGAGTTGTTTGCGTTGTCGAATTTGAGCCTGGAGTCGGGGGTTGGGAGGTCGGCGTAAACAATTCGCCTGGGCCAGCGCGTGTTGCAAAAAGGCTCCGGCATCGCTGTGCACCGAAGCGTCTGTTCGCATGATTCTGCCGAGGTTATTCCGGTTCGCGTCGACGTGGATCAAGTGCCGAGTTTGCGGAATCGAATAGAATCCCGTCGAGACTTCGGAATACTTCACGCCGATGGCCAAGACGGTGTTGACGCCCCGAAAGGTCCGTTCGGCAGTTCGAGTGCCTTGCGGACCGTAGCCCCAACCGACCGAGAGCGGATGGTTCTCGGGCATGGCTCCCTTGCCCGAGATGCTCGTTGCGACCGGTGCTTGCAACAACTCGGCCAACTGGATGAGGGCTGGCGCGTGGTCCATGCAACCCATGCCGGCGTAGATTCCAATGTGATGATTTCGGTTGGCCAACAACGCCAGGGCGCGACGACATGCTTGCTCGTCGAATGGAACCGGCAGAGGCGGAAGCGGCCCCGAGTTGTAGCGTTGGACTTCGATGAGCAGGTTGTAGGGCACGACAACGCCGACCGGTCCGGGTTCTCCGGCGCACGCCACTCGAAAGGCCTCTCGGACGGCTTGCGGAATTTGTTCGGCCCGTTGGACCTGGAAGACGTGTTTCGTGACGGGGCGAAGGATATTCGCTTGTGGGAGCGCGTGGACCTGGAAGGGGCGATGATGTTCGCCGTTGGCCACGTCTCCGACAATGCAGACCAGAGGCACGCTATCGAGCAAGGCCTCGCCGATCCCGGTGAGCGAGTTCGTCAATCCAGGACCAGGCACGACACACAACACGCCGGGCTTTCCCTTGCTCCGTGCGTAGCCATCGGCCATACACGCCGCGGAGAATTCGTGGGTCACGAGCAAGTACGGCAAGTGCTTGCTTTTCATGGTGTCCCATAGCTCATTTTGCTGGGCACCAGGAATTCCGTAGACTCACTCGGTTCCTTCGGCCTGGAGCGTCTCTACGAGAGCTTGGGCTCCCGACATTCGACCGGTCACCCAACCTGGCCGATGTCGTGGGGCTCCCAAAATGGCTCGCGGTCCGGCTTGAGCACTCGTCAGAGCTGCCGTCGCAACTCCAGTAGCCGCCGCCGTTTTTAGTGCGTCGCGTCGAGAAGGGGATGGCATCCGTTACCTCTTGGAATCCGAATCACGTCATGCTGCTTCATTTGTGCCACATAACAGAAGATCGGATAGAAGAGGCAGGAAAGTAAAATGGAAATGAAAATGGGTTGAGGGTCGAGGGTTGAGAAATACAAGAGTCTCACGCGAAGAGGCGAAGAGGGTTGTCTTTTTTCCTACCCATTCTGGCCAGGCTCGGTTGAGCTTTGCCTTCGGCCAAAAAGCAATAACAATCCCATCTTTCCCCCAGCCCTCAACCCTCAACTCGCCTACTTGGCTGCGAGTTTCCAAATTTTGACGGTTCGGTCAGCGCTGACGGAAGCTACACGAGTGGCTTTTTGCAAGAAGGCGATCCCTTCGACCCATGCTTTGTGTCCGGGCAGCATTTTATAGGGTCGTCCGTTGCCGGCATTCCAAACGCCGATGGTCCCGTCTTTGCTTGCACTGACCACGCCGTCGCCGAGTGGATGAAACTTCAAGGCCGTGACACTGCTATCGTGTCCCTGGA
>CAYYUU010001307.1:0-2092 GCA_964474955.1 uncultured Alcaligenaceae bacterium
GATCGAAAAAGCCTGGGGGGGTGATTATCCCGTTTTGAAGCGATCCTATCCTGAACTCAAGGTCGTACCCTGCCATTTCGTTCCCGAAGGGGCAATTGGATTGTTTCTGTCCGACAGCACGATCGTGGTCCATAGTTATCGTATCCAGCGATTGCCGTAACAATACTTAACAAAGAGGCGCCTAATGTCGGAACCGAAAGTGACGACCCTGGACGGAGCTTTTCGCTTAACGGATGACCCCACTAAGATTCGGGCACATGGCGTTGTGTTGCCAGGAGCCACAATTTCCGTGCGTTTGTACCAGAACGGACTTGGCGCCGCCGCAGCCGTCACGGCCGTCACGGCGAACGCCCAGACCGGTGCCTGGGAAAGCACTTTTCACAACACTAACCCGGCCACCACTTACTTGGTCGAGGCAGCGTTCGACGACGAATCGGAAACACTCTTTGTGGCCAACCCGGACGCGTATACACCCATTTCAATCACTGGCGTCGTGGGTCCCAAGGCGACTGACGACAAGACTCCAGAGGCGAGCAAAGGACCCCTACCTCCCATTCTTCATGGCAACTGTCCGCAGGCCCAGTTCTCCTCAACGCTCTGGGTTGGTGAGCCGGTGACGGTGTCTTGGGTGAACGTAAGTTGGTCTGGGACGCCTGGAGTGGATTTGCGATTTCATTACACGGGGCTCAAGCAATGGGCCGTCGCCGTATATCATCCGGGAAGTCATACCTGGGAGTTCCCTCTGCCGACGGCTGGAGCGGATATGTTGGTGACGGCGACATGGGGAGTGCTGGTGTACGAAGCCTTGCTCGTTCAAGAACCGGGTGGTGCGTGGACGCTCATCCCGATTACCCAAGTCACCTCTCCGCAAATACCAATCTGATCGCGATTGCTGTTTTCGTGGCGACGATGGCACACAATTGTCTTCTGGTTATGTCGTCCGTTTCTTCGAGACAAAGGCCACGGCCCACGCGGAACGCGAAATTTATTGCTGTCCTTGTCGTAGGTACACGCGGCTCGCGTGTACTTTAGTTTGGAGCAGATTTTCTTTGGCACACGCGGCTTGAGTGCACCTACGACAAATGCGGAAATCCGGACAGTTATAAATTTCGCGTACCTTCAACCTGTCCGACAAACCAAAAGGGATCTTTTTGTTGCGGTCGATTCGGCCCCCGCAAAGGCCGCAATTCCCATCCACAACGCAACCACGTAATACATCACTCCGGCGAGTGGTTGCGGTCCCAAGTTCGCAAAGGCGTTCCCCCACGGGAACCATTTCACCATGTGCGACACCACAAAGAGCGTATAACTCGTCGTCAACATGACTTTGACCCAGACCGAAGAACTCGAACGCCAGGCGAGCAATACAGATAATGTCAACGTCGGGGCCAACACGATCCAGGTCGCCGATTCAGTGGCTGGACCGAAGACGGTTTGCCAAATGAGACAGAGCTGTGTCAGGGTCAACCACTGGTGGTGAGGTGGGAGTCGCGACCATTTTCCCAAACCCACGAAGGCCGCTGCGATGGCTGCTGTTACGAGTTGGATGCCGAGAAAAGTTTGCGCCGAAATCGGCGAACCCCAAATCGCGAAGAGCAACCGCACGTCTCGCAACCAGTAATCATGATGACCCAGGTTTCGCCCGTCGTTGCCGAGGGTGTGCCACCATCCGCGGTAAGCGTCCAGGACATAGGTCGGACTTTGGAACAGAAATGGCAAACATCCACCAATCACCACGAACATGATGAAACGCCACGTAAAACGCCACGGCGAGACGATCATGAGGAGCATGGCGAGCGAAATCGGATAACCCTTCAACCAAGTCGCTCCCGCGAGCAATAATGCGGCGATCGTCCACCGTTTCTCACTCGCCGCCGCGATGCCCCCAAGCATCATCCCGAGCATCATCAAATTCGTCTGCCCGTTATTCCAGGAGGGAATCGTGAGTGGCAAAAACAGGAGCATCCACGCGGCGAATTCCCAGCGTTCCAATTCCTGTGGAAGGACCTTTCGGACCCACCAAAAGAGTCCCCACAGTAACACCGCCACAATGAAGATTCTCCAGGACGGATTGCAGAGCCGTTCAGGACTC
>CAYYUU010001308.1:0-2091 GCA_964474955.1 uncultured Alcaligenaceae bacterium
GTGCGATCGACGGACGAGACGAGGAGGTCACATCCTCCTCGTCTCGTCCGTCGAAAACCGGACACTCATTTCTTTCCCGTTCCCAGTCTTAAATGGACTATTCATCTCGCGCAGCGGGTCCCTACCCCAACAAATCGACGCGGTCGAGACCAATATACCGCAACCCTTCAATATCGTTAAATTCGTAGAGACCGAGGTAAGACACACTCACGGCCAACGGCGTTGTAGTATCGACGGTGATTTGATCGACTTGAAAATAGCTCAGCCGACTCCACCCGACGGTCGTACTGTACGAGAACAATCCGCTTCGGAAGACTCCATAAACCTGGTCCCCGGTCGTGGAAGCCAGGTCCGTGGCGATGGCCCCGGTCAACTGGTCCCAGTCTGTCCCGTCGTAATGGAACGTCCCGGTGGTGTAACTGACGAACAAGTTCCCATCGACGGATGCGGCCATCGCAAAGGCCTCCGTCTCGTTGATTTGACTCCATCCACCGGCGTATTCCCAGATCCCAAATCCATCGAAACTCGCAAACACGTGGTTCCGCTGGACGGAGGCGAGTTCGTCCGCCGGGCGTCGGGTGAGCCGTCTCCAGCTTCCTTGCGAGAACTGGAACGTCCCCTGATTCGAAAAACTCGCAACGAGAGTGTTGTCTTCGGCACCGCTCAAAACTCGTGCAGGATTCGGGGCAAGGCGACGCCAACGATCGGTATCTCCGTTATAAGACCACACGCCCGAATCGAAGCTGGCGAAGACGACGCCGTCTCGCCCCTCGTCCATGGCAATCGGTTGATTTTGGGTGATGACCCGTACACTCCCGGTGTTATGGTTGTACATGGTGATGCCCGACGTCCCGGAAAAAAACGTGACGGCAGGTAAGATGCGGTCGTCCAACGCTTCTAATTGGAGACGAGTTTTGTTGGAGTCCATCCCTGGTTCTCCTCCTCAAGCGGTAAGAAATTGAGTTCGGAAATGGCGAAACGGAAAGGTTCATGCGATAATCGAGAAAAGAGTGATTCGGATTGGAATCACCCAGACTCATCCCGAATATCGACAAACTCACGCTTGGCTCTTCACCGAAAAAAGGTGCGAGGGTTGGTTCATGTTTTGGAATGTGCGGTTGCTTGTCAAATGGCGGAAGTATCACGGAAGGGACATTTAGAAAATCGGCGCAAGTTCTCAGCCGATTCGCGTTCTCCAGATACACGCGATCACACACAGTATTTTTGGGGGTCTCGCACATGAATTGGATATCGCTAGTCTTTCTCGGCGCGTTGGTTGGTTGCTTCACCTCGACGAATTCTCTTTTGGCTCAATTCCCAAATCAACAGCTTCCGAACCAACAGTTCCCGGTGCAGAATCCACGATTCCCCGTGCAAAATCCGCAGCGGCCGATCGTCATCATCCAACAGCCGATCGTCCCGGGCAATCCACAGATTCCGCAACAGCCAATTGTCATTCAACAACCTGTCGTGGTCCCCTTCCGTCCGGTCGGGAACAACTTGGGTGCCGCCCTTGAGCGTCATTTGGAGAAGCAATTCGCGGGGCAGGTGACGGACATCGACGTGAGGGTCGGACGACGTGGAATTTGGATTGAGGTGGATGGCAAGAACAGCCTCGTCTTCAACCAAATCGACATGGCAGTCCGAAGGATCCCCCAACTCGCACGAACTCGAATCACCGTTATTCCTCGCAACCTGGATCGGCTCGTCGAAAACCAGATTCGTCGGGCCTATAACGCATACGTGAGCAACCTCGAGGCAAAGATTGACTTGCGGACCCGACGGGCCATGGTCAGTCTTGATTTGAGCTATCCCAGATATTCTCGAGCCATTCAACAGACGATCAATTCGTTGCCAGAACTACGCGGCTATCAAGTGAAGACGGACATCCGGGTGAAGCAAAAGCGACGATAGGCCAGTCCGTCGCTCCGGTTTCGAAGAATCGGATTGGTTTTTGTTGTTGTGGCAGTGATCGGCACACTCGGAACTCGAACTTTATTTGTGGGCCTGTTTTTCGGTTTGTTGTTTGTCCTTGAAACAGGCGTCTTCCGTAGTTGCCAAACCGCGTTCACTTTGAGACCGCAAGTTTGT
>CAYYUU010001309.1:0-2090 GCA_964474955.1 uncultured Alcaligenaceae bacterium
GACACATCGATGCGATATGAGGCACTTATGAGGCACCGGCGTTCTATTATACCGGTCTTCGAAGAGAACAAGAGGACAAGAGAAAAGTTGTAAGTTGTTGTCAGGGAGTTGTTTAAGAAGAGTGCCGAAGAGAGGACTCGAACCTCCACTGGGTTGCCCCAACTAGAACCTGAATCTAGCGCGTCTGCCAATTCCGCCACTTCGGCTACCAAGTGCAGTTTTATTTAAGAACCTGCATAGCGCGACGTCAAGAGAGGAAGCTGAGCAACAAAGCCAAGGTAGGACCTCACAGCTCAGTCCGCTCGTTGGTCGACTCAACGTTCGCCAATTCCTCGGCGATGGGTTCACGTGTCACTTCGCACTCGTCTGAACGGTCGGGACATAGCCGGGAGAGGCGTTGAAAGTGCGGATCTCTTTCCCGGCCTTGAGGTTCCAGATTCTTACCATCCCAGAATACCCTCCCGCGGCGACCTGTTCGCCATCAGAACTGATGGCTACAGTATAGACCCAATCCTTGAACCCACTCAGAGTGCGGAGTTGCCGTCCGCGAGTACCCTCAACAGCCAAGACTCGAACACTGCCATCCGCGCTGCAAGAAAGGAGCGTTTGGTCCCGACCCTTTCGCAGTTCGATGAGTTTAAAGATCTCTCCGCCATGGCCTCCGACTGTTCGCACCTGGCGACCAAGTTGTTTCGATTTCTGTTCCGAACGCCACATGCGAATTTGCTTATCGGCCCCTGCCGAGATCGTCATCTTGTTGTCCGGCGACATGACGGCGGAGTAGACAACCTCTTTATGTCCCTGGAATGTTACGAGCGATTCCTTCGCTTTGAGATCCCAAACCTTGGCCGACTTGTCTCGGCTCGCCGTCACGACATAGCGACCGTTGGCCGAGAAATTCACGTCGAACACCCAATCCGCGTGGTTCTCGATCGAGTCGAGGAGTTTGCCCTTTTTCACGCCCTGGCTGATGTCCCAGACTCGGACAAGTCGGTCGCACCCGGCGGCCGCGAGAGTCTTGCCGTCGTCACTACTGTCGACCGTCAAGATTTCGTCGTCTGTCTGGACAAGTTCGGCGATGAACACGGATCGGTCCTTCACCCCATCGAGAATGGCCACGCCGTCTTTCGTCTTCGCTTTGCCGTTCAAGTCGTAGACGCGAAGATCACCTTCTTGTCCCGGACGTCCGCCGGCCACGGCCAACATTCCATTTTTCAAGAACTCGAAGTCGTGGGCACGCTCGGCCCGCGTGTGGATTCGCTTTCGAAGTTTCCCCGTCTTGATGTCCCAAACCAACAACTCGTGGTATCCCGACGTGACAACCTGTTTACCGTCAGGGGTGAAGGCCACGGCGTTGATGAGCGCCGGACGCTCGTACTTGGTCAACAACGCCGGAGGTTGCCAACGAATCCGCAATTCTTTCAACAAATCGGCCTTCGAATCGATTCCCTTATCGAGCTTGCCGCCTTCTTTGATCCATCGAGAAATCAACGCCAGTTGCTCTTTCGGCAGCGGACTCCCCGCCTCCTTAGGAGGCATCACGCCGGCTCCTTTGGTCGTGAGGACGTACGTCAAATAACTGTCCTTCGGACGCCCGGGTACGATGGGGTCGTCGTGCCGACCACCCATACGAAATTTTTCGAACGTCATCATGTCGAACTTACCGCTCTTCTTTTTTGAGTTGTGACACCCGAAGCAATTCTTCTTCAAAATCGGGGCCACATCGTTGATGAAGCTCACGGGCTTTTGTCCCTTCGGCGGACCAGCCGAGACAGTCGCGGGAGTCAACAGTCCGGCCAGAAGTGCGAGAACGAGCCCCGCCAAAGCGCAGAGAACACAATAACATCGATGCGAACGCAACATTGTTGTTCATCCCTTCTAAAACGTGAGCGATACCGAAGCGGATCAGTAGGATCGTGATTGTGGTGGGTTGTTGGAGGAACTTGGAAAGATCAATCGTCCTGGCAAGAATTTGTATTCAGTATATCGCAGTGAGAGTGTTGTGGGCGAGTCGAAATTCTGATCGTCTTGAATTCGGAGGTCAAGACCAGCTTTGCAGCTGCAAGTTCTCTGTTGTAGCATGGAAATGG
>CAYYUU010001310.1:0-2084 GCA_964474955.1 uncultured Alcaligenaceae bacterium
AGCGCCACTCTCGTTTTTCAAGACGACGGCATCGGCCTCACGGAGGAAGAAATCCAACAGTTCTTGGCGACCATTGGCCAGTCGTCCAAACGGGGTGCGGTCGACCGACCCGAAGACTTCATCGGACAATTCGGCATCGGTTTGCTCTCTTGCTTCATGGTGACCGATCAAATCGTAGTTATCACTCGCTCGGCCCGGACCGAGGATTCCTCCGCGGTCGAGTGGCGTGGAAATTCTAACGGCACCTACACGCGGCGAATACTTAACCACTCGACTCCGGTCGGGACGCAAGTATTTTTGCGAGCGAAGGAAGGAGCCAAAGAGTTCTTCAACGCCAAGCGGTTGTTGACCCTGGCCCGGGACTACGGATCATTTCTGGAACCGACGATTACGTTGACGGCGAATGGGCAAACTCACAACATCAATATGCCGCGGCCCTGGGAAGAAGATATATCCGATAACTTCAACCGCGATCAACTCCTCGCATACGGCAAAGAAATTTTCGACAGGGATTTCCTCGACGTCATTCCTTTGCAATCGCAGGCAGGCAACGCCCAAGGGCTCGCGTTTGTCGTCAGCGAACCAGTCCATGTGAACGCTCAACAGAGTCACCGTGTCTATCTGAAAAACATGCTGTTGTCGACTCAGTCGCACGATTTGTTGCCCGACTGGGCGTTCTTCGTGCAATGCGTCGTGAACTCTTATTCGCTCCGACCAACGGCCTCGCGTGAGTCGTTTTATCAAGACCAAATGTTGGAGCACACCCGCGAGGAACTTGGTGGATGTCTGCGGCAATATCTGGTGGACCTGGCTCGACGTTCACCGGACCGCCTCCGACGTTTGATCGACATTCATCACTTGCCGATCAAAGCCCTGGCCACCGAAGACGAGGAATGTTTGGAGATTTTCGCCGACTGGTTGCCCTTCGAAACATCTCTGGGCACCATGACGTTAGGCGAGTTTCGAGCCGAGAATCCGGTCGTTCGTTATGTCCCCACGCGAGACCAGTTTCGCCAAATTGCGCCCGTCGCCGCGTCGGAGTCGTTGGCCGTCATCAACGCGGGTTATGTCTACGACGTAGAGATATTACGTCGGATTGCGGCGTTGCGAGATGATATAGAAGTACAACTATTTGAAGTAGAACAGCTCTCCGACCGGTTCGAAGAATTGACTCTCGAAGAACGAGAACAAACGGTCGATTTCGAACGTCTGGCTGATGCCGCCTTACAAACATTCAAATGCACGGTCGAGCTTTCGAAGTTTCGCCCACACGAGTTGCCCGCCCTCTATGTCACCAACGCCAACGCGGATTTCTTGCGATCAGTCGAACAATCGAAGGAAGTAAGCGACGACCTGTGGAGCGGCGTGTTGGATAGTGTGTCTCGTGACGTGGTTTCATCCTATGCCCGGTTACACTTGAATTATTTCAATCCATTGGTCCAACGAATCGCGGCCATGAAAGATCGCCAAGCCCAACGACGTTGTGTTGAGATGTTATATATCCAGGCATTATTGATGGGACATTTTCCACTCAGAGGTAAAGAGGTCAAGCTGCTCAACGAGGGGCTATTAGGGTTAATCGATTGGGCATTGGATCTTTCGAAAGGCACCAGTCATGAGTGAGTTTGATCGAATCGAGGAATTAGTCGCCGAGGCCGAGCGACTTCCGTACGGCGAAGTCAAGGTTCAGTTGCTCGACGAAGCCGTGCGCTTGACGGACACGACGCGCGACATCGAGTTGATGTTCGAAGTACGACTCTCACTCATCGATGCCGCTGGCTTCTCGGGTCAACCACAAAAGAAACTCGCCGCCTTTGCCTGGTGCCTTGCGAAGTACGAAGCCGAGCCCGACCGGTTCCGCACGCACGAGTTCTCGTTGCTGTGGAATTTCAAAAGCGCTCTCTACACCGCCGAGGGACAGCCAGAGATATCGATTGAACAGGCCACGCAAATGCGGGAGCAAATGGCGGCCATGTACCAACAGCTCGGTTACAACATGCGCCCGGTTCATTATGCCCACCTCGGTTTTGCTGTGAATACAGGCGACCGACAAACCGCGACCGAAGCATTCAAGAAATTCCAAT
>CAYYUU010001311.1:0-2084 GCA_964474955.1 uncultured Alcaligenaceae bacterium
AAGAGGTGCGTGTGGTCGATCTTCAGCGGATATTCGCGTTCGGCCTGCTTGGTCATAATCCCCGTCCCCAACGGAATATTGGTTGGTGTCACTCTTCCGTCCGACTGGAGCAACTTCAACGATGTCGCTTGGAACGGCCGTGTTCTAGTTTGTCCGAGAGAACGGGTCAAGAGGGATCAAGAGTTGTGTTGGTCGATGTGGTTTTGGAGTGTCGCCTTTCTTTTTAGTAGTAGGCACACTCCGTGTGCCGTAACCAGAAGTAGTAGGCACACTCCGAACAAGAAAGAAATAGGTGTCCGGTTTTCAAGGTCCCTCTTCCCGCAAGCGGAGCGAGTGACTGTAAGAACAACACCCCAGCTGCGAAACCGGACACCTATTTCTTTCGCGTTCCCCGAGTGCCGTTGGCTTTGCCTTTGTTTTGTTTTGGAGTGCAGCAGCTACGCTGGAGCTTTGGTAGGTTTTCGTTTTGCCCGCGCGCCACGACGGGTAATCTGTGCCTGACGACTATCACTTCTTCTTGGAGATTTTGTCCAAAAACTCCCCAACCACCTTTTCAAATTTCTCTCGGTTGCTCGTCCGAATGTTCGTGTGATTGGCTCGTTCGAACACAACGCGAGTCGCATGAGATTCGACGCGGCGGAAAATGTCGCGTATTTCCTTGGGCTTAGATTTACGATCTTTCTTGGCAGAGAGAATCAAAATCGGGACGCTTTGAGGGATGTCCCCGATATATTTGATTGGGGCAATGTCTTCGGCATTTGGCAAGATGACCGGAGCCGTGAGCCAAAAACCAGTGTATCCGATGGTCGATAGGACAGGCGGAAGATAATGCTCCATTCGGTTGTGCAAGGTCGTGTAGAGGTCTCGATATGGGACCTTCCAAATGTAGCCAGCGACCCGGTCCCCGAGTTCTTTCGCGGCGAACATGGCGGCGGCAGCGCCCATCGAACGACCATACACAACGATCGGTCGATCTGGATACTTTTTGCGGAGCCATTCAACACCGGCGATGACGTCTTGTTTCGCCGAGTAGCCCACGTCGTTGAAAGTCCCGGAAGAATCCCCGTGAGCCCGCAAGCTGATCATCAACACGGGGCAGCCTTCTCTGCTCAAGAACTTCGCATGGCCGGTCATGGATTGGCGGCTGTCCAGATATCCATGCAACAGCAGAACGGCTGGTTCGTTCGCTTTTCCATCGATGAACCAGGCACCAAGCTCCTCTCCATCGGCGGTTGCAATCCGGTACGACTCGACCTTGTGGTTTCCAAAGTCGGGCATCGGTTCTTGCGAGGGACCGCCAATCCGTCGCGTCAGGCAATACGCCACCGCGACCGACGAAAGCAACCAAAGCCCGACCGCAATCCCCAAACCAATGAGCACACGGCGGACGTATTTCTTCCAGGGGCGTTTTGTTGTTTCTTGCGTCATGAGAGGCGGGTGGTTTCCGTACGAGAAATGAAATCGAGAACGGCTTCCTTGGCGCGTACAAGCTCTCTCCGTTTTTCATTTCCTATTGTACGCAAATCGGACGAGGGAATGGGAGCGGGGGCTGATTTGGATTTTTCGCCACAAGCCTGAAGCGCGAGCGAAGGCCCATCAAAGATCCTTCGCTCGCGCTTCAGGCTTATCGAAAACGTTAAATCCAGGGCAGTACTTCTGGGAGTGAAGAGGTAAGAATCAAGCGGCTTCCGGTTGCGCTTCCTTCCGCTTCCGCCGCACGAAAAAGAGCAAAGGCAAACCAAGCCCGGCCAACAGAAACGCCGACGGAGCCGGAACGACCGTGTGCGGTCCTCCATTTCCTTTCTGTCGTTGCTTTTGTCTTTGTCTTTGTCGTTGGCCCTGGAATTGTCCCTGGTTGACGTTTTGCTCTTGAGTCACTTGAACATTGACGTCGGACTCTCGCATTTGCGTGGTTGTGCTCGTTCCGAATCCTCCGCCGGCTGTGATGATCGGAGGATTCTTCGAGTTGTCGGAAGGAACTGCGACAATTCCCGGTCCTCCGCCAGCGAGGGGAGCCCCACCAACTTGTTGGATGCCCGAATCGAGTGACCGAGTTCCTGGGCTTTGGAATGCCGGGCCAGCGT
>CAYYUU010001312.1:0-2075 GCA_964474955.1 uncultured Alcaligenaceae bacterium
GCAATGAGGTACGATGGAATCTTCTGCCGCATGACACACTTGTAGACTCCACTTAGTGATTTTTTCTGCGCATTGGATGCACTCATAACCGCCATCAACCCTTTTGGAACACGCACAGTCGCTTTGTAGGTCACGCGGACACCTGGTGAGTCCTGCAAGGGAATCCAACTTCTTGCTTGAATGGGTTCGGACTGAGTGAAGAAAAAGGGCTTCTTCGATGCAGTTTGTTTGGGACCAAGCCACTGCAAGGCTGGTGCCTTCTCGCCTGTTGTGTAGTGTATCTTGACTTTTTTCACTTGCTTGGAAACCTGGATCACTAACTTTGAGCCAAGATACGGTTGGGCTTTGGGTGGTGGTGACAAACGGAACTGGGTTTTGGAATATTTCTGGCCGTCCGTGGAACTTTCCACGTTCTCAATATTGATATAATGTGTATCGAGAATTAGTGGTTGGTTCGTGTCTTTGGAAGTACGTTCCACAGTATGGATAACAACTCCCTTGAGGGCCTGTTTCTCGAAGTCCACACGTAAGTCTAAGTCGAGGTGCGTCGACTTGATGTGCTGCGGATTCGCAAACGAGTGAACATCTTTGTGGCCCTTGCCATTCTGGGCGAGAGTGTAAAACGGACCCGCCGCCAGGACAAAGAACGCAACGGAAAACCGAAATAACAAATGAGGCATTAGCTAACTTTCTACCTTCAAGAGAAAATAATCAAACTTTGCCACGAACAGGCAATCCAAAATCAAGACGCCACATAAGGCAACACATATGGCCCCTTTGGAATCACGGCCACTTTCGCATTCGGCCCATACTCTTGCAGCGATGCTGCAACGGCATCTTCAACATTCGTCGCAGGCTCCACATAACATTCGCGGAGTGTATCCGCAGCAATGCCATCACTCACGACCTTGACCTTACACCGTTCACAGACTTTGGCAAGTTCTTCGAGTTGCCACTGATCCATGACAAAATAGTCCTTGCCAAGAATCCGTTCTTTGAACGTCTTGAGATCGGGGTTGTCCTTCATAAGGCTTTGGAACTCGGGACTCCCCAACCCTTCGCTGAGGCTTGCGGCAATAATGATCGTCCCGCCTTGTTTGACGATCGGCAAGGCGCCGGTCATCCCTTTGATGGCTTGATAATAGGTCGTGTCGAGCGGATACCCCGCGGAACTCGTGACGACGACATCGACGGCCTCGGGCACTGGAACGCGGACGATGTCTTGCACGAAGCGGACTCCGGTTTCCCACGCGTCGATCATGTCGCCCGCACCAAGCCAGGTCACTTGTCGTTGTTCGTCGATGCACACGTTGACGATAAAGTCACATCCGGCCATCTTCGCGATGAGTGTATTTTCTTCGTGGACGGGATTCCCTTCGAGAATCCCACAGTCGGCGTTGGGATGTTCCAGGAACTGCGGACCGTGCCAAACCTTCACGGTTTCCAAGCCTGCAATGCCGGGACATATCACTTTACGACCACCACTATATCCCGCCATCAAATGAGGTTCGATCAATCCCGTCGTGATCTTCAAATCGGCTCGCACATATCGGCTATCAAGATACACGGGGACTCCGCGTTCGGTCGTCCCGAGATAGTCGTGCTCTTCCTTGACCTTCCCGTGGTGATTTTCGATTCGGTAGTTCGCGGCGATCTCGGGACCGACGAGTTCGACAAGTTCGTCACCTTCGTTCGGTCGATGTAAACCGGTAGCAATCAAGATCATGATCTTCTCTCGCGGGATGCCGGACTCTTCGAGTATCTTGAGCATCGGCGTCAGAATCAACTGATTCGGCACCGGGCGCGTGATGTCACAAATGAGGATACACGCGTCTTTGCGTCCTTTTGCGAGTTCGGACAGTGGAGGCGTTCCGATGGGATTCGCGAGTGCGTCCACAAGGGCCTGCTCTGGATTGGCAATCGGCGTGGCCTGCTTGATGGCCAACGGCCCAATGAGGCGATCGTCCGGAAGCTCGACTTCGAGCCCAGTACGTCCATAATCGAGAGTCAGTTTCATACGATGGTGTCCTTCTTCAAGATCGGAGAATGGGCTTCAGCCCATGCCCGTGCGTGTT
>CAYYUU010001313.1:0-2074 GCA_964474955.1 uncultured Alcaligenaceae bacterium
GGCCATACCTAACCTCCCTGGACTGGCTCACGCAGCTGCGCGAGATATTCATCGCGGAAATAGTGTAACGTGCTGATCACCGGGTTCGGCGCGGATTGGCCCAGCCCACAAAGGCTGGTTGCCTGGACCATCTCACACAGGTCTTCCAGGACCTGCAGGTCGGCACTCGTCCCCTTCCCCTCGAGAATCTTCGAGAGCAGGTTGTGGAGCTGCACCGTTCCTGCTCGGCAGGGAATACACTTGCCGCAGGACTCGTCCATACAGAAGCTCATGTAGAACCGAGCGACGTCGACCATGCTGTTGTCTTCGTCCATGATGATCATCCCACCTGAGCCCATGATCGAGCCGAGCGTCTGTAATGACTCGTAGTCGACCGGGACGTCGAGATGTTCGGCAGGAATACAACCGCCCGACGGTCCGCCAGTCTGCACGGCCTTAATCTTCCCATTCGGAACGCCCCCACCAATCTCCTCGACGATGGTCTTCAAAGGCGTCCCAAGAGGGACCTCCACGAGTCCCGTGTTCTTGACCTTGCCGGTGACGCAAAAGACCTTTGTCCCCTTGCTCTTTTCGGTCCCGATGGAGGCGAACCATTCGGCCCCTTTTCGGATGATCGTGGGGACGTTGGCGAGCGTCTCGACGTTGTTGAGCAGCGTCGGCGCTCCCCAAAGCCCCACTTCCGCGGGATACGGAGGTCTCGGTTTGGGGTTGCCCCGTTCGCCCATGATCGACGCCATCAACGCCGTCTCTTCGCCACACACGAATGCCCCCGCACCAATCCGAATGTCGATCCGGAAGTCAAATGTCGAGGAGAAAATGTGTGTCCCCAAGAGGCCCAACTTAGTGGCTTGTTTGATGGCCTTTTGCAAACGGTCGATCGCGAGCGGGTACTCTCCGCGGACGTAGATGTATCCCTGTTTGGCCCCGACGGCATACCCCGCAATGGCCATCCCTTCGAGGACACGATGGGGGTCACTCTCGAGGACACTGCGGTTCATGAAGGCTCCGGGATCTCCCTCGTCGGCGTTGCACACCACGTACTTGTCGGGGGCTTCGTTTTTGGCCACGGTGGCCCACTTTACGCCCGTGGGGTACCCTGCGCCCCCTCGGCCTCTTAACCCGCTCTGGGTGATCGTGTCGATGACCTGTTGGGGGGACATCCCTTCCAGGACATGACCGAGAGCTTGGTACCCGTCGGTGGCGATGTACGACTCGATCCGTTCGGGTTCGACGACCCCGCTATTCTCGAGCACGACGTCGGCTTGCTTAACGAAGAACGGATGGTTCGGAACGACTTTGTCGAGCCTGTCCGTCTGCGTCCCAGTCACGACGGACGCGGCGTTATCCGGCGTCACCTTTTGGTACATCGGTGGCTGGTCGGAACTTTGCGTGTCGACGACCTGGACCAAAGGTCCCTCGCCACAGAGCCGGAGACAACCGACGTTTCGGACCGTGACCTTGCCTTCGAGGTTGTTCTGTTGGACGGCCTCTTTGAGCGAGTCCGAAACTGCCTGGCCATTCGCCGAGAGACAACCGGCAGCCGTACAACATCGAACATGGACCGGATTCCAGGAGGAAATTTCAGTCTCCTGGATTTCAGCTAGTTGCTGGAGATCCATTTGCCTTCCATCCTTTCATGTTTTCCAGGAGCGATTCGGACGTCAATTGTCCTTTGATGGTCCCGTCCAAAACAACGGCGGGAGCGATTCCACAGGCGCCGATGCACCGAGCCGTGAGCAAAGACACCTGACCGTCTTCTGTCGTTTCTTCGGCGGCGACTTGGAACTCGTCCGAGACCGCACTGAGCAGTGTTTCCGCCCCTTTGACATAACACGCCGTGCCGGTGCAAATCACGCACGTATGTTTTCCGGGCGGCTTGAGGGAGAAAAAGTGGTAGAACGTCGCGACGCCGTAGACCTTGCTCGGCGGCAACTTCAGGCCCCGAGCGATGAAGTAAAGCAGGTCCGGTTCGAGATACCCGAACAGTTCTTGCGCCTTGTGAAGAATCTCAATGAGGGCGTGGTGCTGGAACTGGGCCCGCTTCATCGCGACTTCGAGCAACTTGAAGCGTTTG
>CAYYUU010001314.1:0-2072 GCA_964474955.1 uncultured Alcaligenaceae bacterium
GTCGTGGCCGTCGCGGTGGTCCTCGAAGTCGGCGGCGTCCGCCCAAACGCGGCAATGGCGGGCTCGTGATTGGGTTGATCATCGGCGGGGTGTTCCTGCTGTTGATAGTTGGCGGGATCATTGTCGCGATCGTCAATTCCGGTCCCGGTGCGGGAGGAAAGGCCCGACTCGGCGCCACCCAGAACGGCCGATTACAACGCCGTGGGCGAGCCTACTACACCGTGAACTTGAGGGGCGGGAAAGCCTACGTTTTCGACGTGACCAGTTCGGGGATGGATACGCGGATCGAAATCCGAGACGACCAGAGCCGGTTTTCGCGGAAGACCTCCAGCGATGGCCAGGGCGTGCGGCGACGCGGCAACTCCCGGCTCATTTTCGTCCCGAGTTCCTCGGGCAACTACCAAGTGATCATCCGCCCGCGGCACAGTTGGGACAGCGGGTCGTTTCAATTCACCGTCCGCGAAGCCAAGCCCCTCAACTTCGGCCAATCCCTCAACGAGAATTTGTCCGATGGCGACGAAATGATGCTCTACGAAGTCCAACTGACCCGGAACCAATCTTACTATTTCGAAGCGACGGCAGCTTGGGACACCCACATGTACCTTTACGACAGCCGAGGGAATCGGATTCGTGAAGACGACAACGGGGCTGGATTCGGAACAACAAATTCCAAGATCACTTACCGCGCAAGCCGGAGTGGTACGCACTATGTGGGAGTCACGCACCACAGGGCCCGCGGCGTAGCTGGCCCGTTTACCATCGGCTTCAATACCCCAGGGGGTCGCAGGGTTTACTCCCAGAACAGACAAATTTTTGGGAAGGGGAAGGATTCTCACAAGGTGTCTCTCCGGTTTGGAAAAACGTACACCATCTTGATGACCAGGACCGACAACAGCACGTTGGACCCGGAGATCAAGTTGTATGACACTCGAGGGAACTTCGTCCGCGGTGATGACGATGGGGCGGGTATGCGGAACTCCAAGATTGTCTATCGGGCCACCCAGACCGGCGTCTACCGGATTGAATGTTTCTGCCACAGAGGTAGGGGCGGGAGGTATCGCATCGAAGTCTTCGAACGGTGAGCCCGGCTCTTTCTGGCCATCTCGAACAGGCCAGATGCCGGTTCTTCGGACAAACAGCAAACCGAACACTTTTCGCTGAGCGAAAAGCAACTCTCCCAAAAGACCGTAATGGATTTGGCCTCCTGCTCGCCTTTGTGTGAAAGGGAGGTCTTTCTTTTCCTTCCAGACCGTGCATAGGGAAAATCTTCTCCTCCCATTTTTGCCTCGTCCTCTTCCCCGAGCTATATACCATTGGCGAGTTCTGCAAACGCTCCACCAACCAACTCCACCATCGGTCATCCGGTCTTGGGCTACGGCATAGGTCCGCAGACTGGATGACGAAATGATTGGCCATCCGGGAGAGGAGACACGTCATGGCGACCGATGTTACTGGCGCCTGGTACTACACCCAAAATCACCGAAAACACGGGCCCGTTTCGTTCCACGAATTACAGACGCTCGTTCAAAATGGAACCCTCGGCCCGACGGACAACGTCTGGCAAGAAGGAATGACCGAGTGGGTCGAAGTGCGGCACTGTTCCGAGTTGTTCGAAAATCCAGGGAATCTGGGCTTACCCACGACCGATCGGGTTTCGCCAAAACCACTGCCCGCAGGGCGTCCCGAAGGACGAAGAAGGGGTTCGCTCCTTGAGGCCCTCGGGGATGGCGACGAGGAAGATGAAACCTCACGTCCATCACGAAGAAGGCGAGGAAGGGCCGACGATGACTCCGAGGAACCAGGGCTGCGTCGCCGTCGGAGGAAAAAATCGTCGCGCTCTAACGTTGCGATTCTGGCTGCGGCGGCTGGTTTGTTCGTGTTGTTCTTGATCATCGGCCTGGTCATCGCGAACGTCAGCGGGAAGGGCAAGAACGTCACGCTCCAGGGAAGTCGAACTTGGAAGTTACGCGTCGGTGAGGCCAAGACATACCGAATTCGCCTCCACAAAGATCACGTGGTCAACCTCACCGTCACGAGTAAAGGCGAGTCCGACGTCGATCTGTTTGTCTTTG
>CAYYUU010001315.1:0-2064 GCA_964474955.1 uncultured Alcaligenaceae bacterium
CGAGCTTGATATCGAGGTTTGGCGTGATCTTCATCTTCCCGGCTTGTCTGCACGCTTACGGTTCCGTAAGTGGTGGTGCGACGTGGGTCTACTGGGCCTGCATGCTCAACGTTCTGTGGGTGCTGGGAGCGAGCTTGATGTATCGATATAAGCTCGATAACGGAATGTTGAAGCCAGCAGTGGATTAATGGTCGATCTCATCTGGATCGGGGTTTTACAAGCCTGAAGCGCGAGCGAAGGATCTGTCTTGGGCCTTCGTTTACGCTTCAGGCTTGTGTCGGAACCCACCAGCGATATCACGAATAAAATTAATCCGTGATAATCTGTGACATCCGTGGTTCTCTTTTTTCTTCCTTCGCGTCTTCGCGTGAGACTCTTGACTCTCGTCACTAGTCTATCTATGTCCTATTCCCTACCACTCCAAGACTTCCGGTCGCATGCTCGCTTCGTTCATTGTTGCGGGCAACCGACTGACTCTCGTCCCGGCTTTATTGGTGAAATAGAGATACGATTCGGAAGGACGCAACGCATCGCCGTCGGCCCAAAGAGCATAGAAATCTTCGTGCGCATTCACGGGGCGACGGACGTAGGTATGATTTCGTGGGCTCCGTTGAGTGAGTTGCCGAGTCATCCGCCAATCTTCGCCCTGATTCGGACTGATCCACATTTGCACTTCTCCACCGGTTCCGAAAGCCTGTGGTCCTCGGCCTGTCGGTGCGATGATCTTCCAAACGCCGCCCTCTTCAATATAGAACGACCCAAAGTCATAATTGTGGTCGGACTGCATCACGTCGCGGATGTCCCAGCGTGTTCCGGTCCACCGAGCTGTGTGCCACGTGCGAGGGTTGTTTTGGGGACCGGGACGATATCCCGAACTCGTCATGTAAAGAATGATCGGGTGACCATGCGAATCGAATTGGAGGTCTTTAAGATAGACCAACCTGTTCGCCGTTTTGTAGTCGTGAACCAACGCCGGAGTCCGAACGTCGGTGACGGGCGTTCGGACTTGCTGACCATCAACGGTTCGCCATGTTTGGCCGACGTCGCTCGTCTGGAGAAAGTAAAGATTCGTGCGGGCGTTCAGTCCGATCGGATTCGGATGATAATTGAACGCCGTCCCGACTGTAGTTCTATGGCGCCAGCTGATTTGATAGTGGCCCTTGTCCATCCTCGCAAACCGATGCATCTCACTCCACTCGCGTCCGTTGCGGCTCGTCTTCCAGACAAGATTTCGTCCACCCTGGCCGTACTTCGTGTGCAAAAACAAAAATCCACGCCGAGGAATCCACCACGGTTGCCCGTAGGAAAAATTCGTCCGTGCGACTCGTTCGAAAGCATCGATTCGATGGGGGCGCGTACTTCGATGGATGTACGACGGCCGCCCCGTTCCATGTGAGTTACTGAATATCCAGATATGCCCATCGTCATCGAGCATTAGGACGGGATTATCGTGAGCATCGCTCGTTTGCTTGTTGAGGAGAACTACAGGACGAGGAACGGTGCCGGTCCTGTGGTCATAGTAGGAGACCATGTGCAACAGCTGGCGCCGATTAACGACCGTCCCGCCATAGCAGAAAAATGTTTTCTGCGCTTCCTGGCTGTAGTACGCGATGGGGATGTGTTGTTGCGGATACGTCGCGAACCCCCCGCTATATTTGTAGCGGTATTGATCGCGAGTCGGCTGATTCGAATACCAAATGCCGCGGTAACCAGTGGCTCGGTCGAGTTGGTTCGGTCGAGGCGGGTCATCGCCACACGTTGGTGAAACGAGGGGAGCTGTAAGCCCGGTTGCGAGAACTTCCCGTCGATTCAGGAGAGGGTTCATACGGTTGCCTCGGAAAGCTGCTTTTCTTTGTTTTCTGTTTTTGTATTATTATTGACTGCGGCAGCTCGATGCCGCTTTTTTTTGGATTGCGGCAGCTCGACGCCGCTTTGGTAGTTTTTGTTTTGTTTTTGTTATTGTTGTTATGTTGAGCCACTCCGAGGCTCCCAAACAACATCCGAGAGAACCGAACAGTCATTTATTTTGCATTCCAAGTCGCAAGAAGAAACTCATTTATAATC
>CAYYUU010001316.1:0-2061 GCA_964474955.1 uncultured Alcaligenaceae bacterium
GGCCTTGTGTTGCACGGCTCGGCCGTGGAACAAGAATCCTCTCTGACCTCGTTGCACGGCGGAGCCATGCAACGCATGCGGCACGGTTCTGCCGTGCTAACAAAAAACACGATAATCATTTATTTCCGGTTCCGAGCGGCTCAACACAACAAACTCGGAAATACCAACAACAACGAAATCCATCCCGGTTTGCCCCACCAGCCCCCCTCCATAGAATTTCCGCAGGTTTGCTTTCTGGTTCTCAAGGACCGCCCACACAAAAGGAGTGTACGAATGCGAGCGAAGTGTTGTCTGACTCAGATGATCGCCACCGTCGTGATTGCGGGAATGTTGGTTCCGAGTGCCGCTCAGGCAGCCGACTATCAAATGCTTCCGGCCCATCTCGCGGTGGTCTTCAAGATCAAGCACCTCGGGATCAGTTGGACCTATGGTCGGTTCAACAAGGCCAAAGGAAAGTTCTCCTTCGACCCGAAGAATTTGAAGAAGGCGTCGTTCTCCCTCTACATCGATCCGGCAAGCATCGACACTCTCGAAAAGAAACGAGATGCCCACCTCAAGAGTGCCGACTTCTTCAACGTCAAAGAATACCCGGTGATGAAGTTCGAGAGCACGTCCGTGAAAAAAGGAAAGAAAGGCTACGTCGTCCAGGGCAAGTTCACGATGCACGGCAAGACGCGGAAGATCCAATTTGACCTCCACGGCGGCAAGACTGTGAGTTTCAAAGGGAAAACACTGTGCGGATTCTCGACCGAATTCATGCTCCGACGAAGTGACTACGGAATGAAAGGATTCATGCCGGGCGTTGGCGACGAAGTCTACATCGGCATCAGCTTCGAAGGGCTGATGGTGAAAGAATAGAAGTAGGAGCTGTGAATTGGATTGTGTTGTTGTCCGGAGCCACTCCGTGGCTCCAAAATTCGGTCTCTCAACTCTCAACTTTTCTTTTTGTCTGTTCCCTACTCCATGAATCCCCAAGACGTTTGGTACAAAGATGGGCTTCGCTTCGAGTGCACCCGCTGCGGCAACTGCTGCACTGGCGAGCCCGGTTACGTCTGGGTGAACGAAGAAGAAATCACCGTTATCGCCGAATACCTGGACGAACCTCTCGACGTCACGTTCGGCGTTTACACGAGGGCAGTCGACAAACGCCGGAGTCTCCGCGAACGTAACAATGGCGAATGTGTCTTTTGGGACAAAGAAAAAGGTTGCACGATCTATCCCGTCCGGCCGCGACAATGTCGCACGTTTCCATTTTGGGAGAGCAACTTGGGTTCGGAGGCTGATTGGGAAGAGAATTGCCAATTCTGTCCTGGGTCGGGACAAGGCACATTGATTCCCGCCGAGGAAATCACCAAACGTATGAACGTCATCAAGTTATAATGTGTGGAAGGAACTCTCCGTTGCAAGAATCCGATTTCTTCCCTGGCCTCCGAGAACATCCCGATGACCTCCCACGACACGAGGTCTACGCAGACTGGCTGGAAGAAAACGGCGATGATCGATCCGTCGTCCTACGTAGTTGGGTCGAGTTGAAACAAATGGCGAACGACTTCGCATTGCTTCACGACGAGATCGGGCCACAACGATGCCACTACGAGCAATTCGAGACGACGTTACTTCAATATCGCAACACTTTCCAAGAAATTGCGTGTGCCCAATGGACGGAGGAAGTCGGAACACTACGGCCTTGGGTTAATGCACACCTCGCCATCCAAATCGGACGATGGTATGTTTGGAGCGGTCGTAGATACAGACAAGAAATTCTCATGGAAACTTCACTCAAAGAGAAACCGATGGCATGGATGCTGAGTTCAATCACGAAACAAGCGAGGAGTCCAAATCCAAAGAGGATTCGAAAACCACCGCATTCGTTTTGGGTCGATAAGCTCTATGCTTTTGTCGTCGGTGTCGGCTCCTCAGGCCCGACGGCCGCTTTGCTACACCTTCAAATGCACCGCGAAGACATGGTTAGGAAATGACCTCGTCTCCCTGTGGAAGTCTGTTCCGATTCCTTTACTCCACAACTCTTGATGACAAACCCCGACCTCCAACAACAACTCC
>CAYYUU010001317.1:0-2057 GCA_964474955.1 uncultured Alcaligenaceae bacterium
GATTTCGACCTTGAGATCGAACGTCAATTCTTCGGGAAGATCGCCTTCCATGTCCACGGAATTGGTCAAGGACGTGAACACCAGGTTGGCGAGCAACTGCGGTTCCCGCACGACGCGGACGTTAAACGTCTTCGCTCTACTCTCGCCGCGTTGGACGGTCATTCGGATCGGCAGCATGTCCGGAGCCGGTCCCAGTTTGCCGGCGATGCAAGTGCTCACGTCGGCCCGAATCGACCCGACGACTCGCAACGGCGAACCCATCTTGAAGCTCAAGTTTTGCCTGGGATAAATCGTGTGGACGTAACCGGTCATCAGCGGCAGATCACACCGTCCCATGCTCATGAAGGGATGGCCCCATCCGTAGACGTTTTTCCCTTCGATGTGGGTGACCGTTCCGATGCCCGAGAGGTCGAAGTCCCCGGTGATCAGGGCGACGCTCAGTGCGCCTCCGGGAACGAGCGGAGTTTGCTTCTCTGCTTCAGCGACCTGTGCGGTGACGGCTCCGCCTTGCATCGGCACCATGCCGAAATCTTTGAGTTGGTTTTGCAACAACGAGAGACTGCGTTTCGAAAAGCCGGTTGCCGCGAGAGGCGTTCGGAGCGGTTGCAGCCAAAGGCCGTCGGCCGCCGTTGGCGTTGGGTCCTCGAATACGTTCGAGACGGTGACGGTGTTGTAGTTCTTGCCGCCGATGCGCAACCGACTTTTCAGCCCGATCCGGCGAGACTTCAGCGTTTCCTGGTCGGTTTCGGCCCCGACAGGTCGTCGCCGAAACCTCCAGTTTCCAGCGATGCGAGAAACGTCTTTGAGCTTCGCGTACTGCTTCATCTGGCAAAACGGAGTGACGCCCGCGATCGGTTCTTTTCCAAACGGCCACGCATACGCCACGGCGCCGACGAGTTTGCCATCGACATAGATTGGGCTTCCACTCATCCCGGCAATGACGCCCGTCTTTTCGAGATTGCAGCCGGCCAACCGACACAGAATCATGTCGCGTCCGGGATTTGTGTTTTTCATGACGCCGATGACTTCGGCGTGAAACTTTTCGACCTTCGTTCCTTTGACGACCGTCAAGCCATAGCCCTTCATGCCCCGGCGTATGTCTTCGACTCGCCAGCAACCGGACAAAACTCCCTGCTGGGTTCTGGTGTGGGAAACAGGCCGCAACCAACTCTTGATCGTTTTCAGGCCGTGCCCACATTGTCGTTTACTGGGGTTGCGGTTGCCTGCGAATAAATTCCCGATCGTGACAACATCCGGGTCGCTACCTTTCGAATCGTTTGGAGATTGCGAGGTACCGCGGGGTTGCTGCCCGAAAGCCACGCAAGTGGCCAGGAGCAAACTGCATATGGAGCCACCGAAAGGGAGGACGACCGGCATTCCTTTGCCCAGTTTCATAAACACCTCCAGGGAAGTTTGTCGAGAGTGCGCTCTTCCTGAAACTCTCGGTTCGTGGTTTCACCGCGCGAAGAGCAAGAACGTCTGGTGCGTGCTTGCTCCCGTTGGCGTGTTCACCGTTCCAGACGGCTTGGGACTCCTCATCGGCACAATTCGGAGCCGGGAGAGATTACCAAGCGGATTCCAAGACAGCGGACGCCACGGAATGTCACTTCCTGTTCTGTTCCTTTGGCAAGTCATCACGTCGCGGACTCGCCATGAATTCGCAGGAGTATACTCAGGCGGTGGAAAATGACACAACGGGAATTCTGCGGAGGGTGTTTTTCGAGATTTTGGAATTGGTGCGTCGGGGGTGGTTTTGGAACGCGAAATGGACTGATGTCCGGATTGCGATTTTGGAGTGTCGTCTTTCGCTCCGTGAAAGAACGCCTCTGTGGTGATGTTTCCAATCCGAGACGGGAACTATGTACGCAACAAGCGCAACAATGCCCAACATCTGATTTTTGGGCTTGTTGCGTCCGGTTTTTGACACATCCGGTAGCATTTCCGAAAGGTCGTTTTCCCGAGCCGGAGGTCCAAAACACGTACACAAAAAACACAAAAATACCTCGTCCTGATTTTTGTGTTTTTTGTGTATGTGTTTTGGGAGTTCAAGTCGCATT
>CAYYUU010001318.1:0-2054 GCA_964474955.1 uncultured Alcaligenaceae bacterium
CAGACTTAAATAGTGCATAGCATTCCCCACTTCAAAACATAAAAGTGAGTATTTCCAATATTATGTCTGAATGGATAAAGGTTGATATCGATGAGGGCTACTGAATCAATCCTGAGCCATTTCGAATGCCGCGGATGAAAGACTCCGTTCCGGTGGGAGCCGTGGTTTTGACGAAGAGTCGGGAGGATGAAAAGGGGTTCATCCTTACGAACTACGCCGTCGCGCAAGAGGGAGGTTTGGAGTCTTTGCCGGGCAAGAAGGAAGCGAGCGAGGTGTTGGCCGAGCAGATGCTCGCGTTCATGCGCCAACACGATCATTTTCCGCCCGACACTGAAGTCAGGAAAACCTTCAAGAACAGCAAAGTCGATTTGAACAATGCGGCGGACCAGTACGACAAGTTTACCCTTCGACTCACGCCCGAACTTGTCGGCGGAGACGGGACGCAGTTCCTGGAGAAATTGAGCGAACCACAAGAAGCCAAAGGAGTCAAGAAACAGAGGAGCGGAGTGTCGATGGGTGGGGTGGAGGTTTCCAAGGGCGGTCGGGCCAAGTGTTTTGCGTGCGGCGAACAAAATTCCCAAGGACGTGCTGAGGTTCTCTGTGTTGATTCCCTCCACGTACAAACTGGGGAATGTCGTGCCTGAACGCTATCACCATCTCGAATGCGCGACTGCGGGAGTCGAGAATCCGGAAGAACTGAAAGGCTTCAGCGATCTCACGACAGACCAACAACAAAAGATCCGTTTTGCTTGTGGCTCTGGCAGACGGATTCCAAGAATGCTTCCGCTGTATAGGGGCGGACGAATTAATACGAGTCTCATTTCGGTTGCAGTTCGTAGACCTGCTACCTAAATGCGACTCGATGGCGATTCCAATTCTTCCTGGTACGACTACCCATCATGGCGCACAGATCACTTGGCAATCCCACCGAAGAACAGCTCCCTGCCGCCTTGGAGTTGTTCTATCAACACCTGGCTCCGGCAGATCAAGCTCGGGCCATGGACGAAACTCTCGGTTTGTACAAGACCGACGAACTCGGTTTGGACGACGTCCTCGTCCTCCGCGAAGACGACGAAATCTGTGGCGTGCTCATTTGCACGGTCGAGCCCGGAGCCGTCGGTCGCTGTTGGCCACCGCAATTCCGCCCTCATTCGGATCAAGAAAACCTCGAAGATCAACTTGTCCAGGCTGCTCTTGATCGGTTAACGAACCAATCCGTCAGCCTCATGCAGTGTCTGTTGGTCTCCGACGATGTTGACCACGTAGCACCTCTCGTGCGAAACGGCTTTCGACACATCAGTCCGCTCTTGTTGATGGAACGAACTCTCGAAGGAGTCGGGGGTCTCGATTATCTGGAAGGCCCGCCGGGGCTGATCCTCGAACCCCACGACGAGGAAAACGCCGACACTTTCTTGAACACCTTGTTGGAAAGCTATGTCGATTCGTTGGATTTTCCCGAACTCGTCGGAGCCCGGAAGGGGTCGGATATCCTGGCCGGTCACCAAGCCCACGGAGATTATGACCCGGATCGTTGGATGCTCGTTCGCGACATGAGCGAGCCCATCGGAGTCATGATCCTGACGGCCATTCCCGAATGGAACGAGTGGGAGTTGTCGTATCTGGGCATCGTGCCGAAAGGACGACGACGCGGGTTCGGGCGCTACCTCGTCAGCGAAGCGATCTGGCAAGCCCACCTCGGCCAGGCCGAACGCCTGGTCGTCGCCGTCGACGAACGGAACGAGCCTGCGTTATCGTTGTATTCCGCATTCGGATTCCAAATCATCCAAAAGCAAGAAGCCTACCTTTACTTCCCATCAGCTGGAACGGGTTCTTGACGCCCGTACGCCGTTGTCTGTTTATGTTTATATTGTGGTGTCCTCGCTTGTGCTTCGGGTTGGTATGTTTTGGAATGCGTGTCCGATGCCGCTTTGGTATTTTTGCCTTTTCCTCCTCCCAAGTCCCACCGAGTGGCTTCCTCCCCCAAACCCTTCGCTTGAGCCAATTTTCCAAAATCCCCGGCCTTTTTGGAAAACTGGGCAGTGTTTCCACGACTG
>CAYYUU010001319.1:0-2053 GCA_964474955.1 uncultured Alcaligenaceae bacterium
AACAGGCAACTTGCCTGTTCTACGGACAAAACAAAAACCTGGACGCTCATTGGTACAGCCAGACGATCCAGCCCTCAAGACGACGTGCGTTTCCAGTCGTCATTGTAGTTTCCTGGATCTCGAGCGACCTTTACCTTCCAACCCGGGTCTCGACGACTGTGCTCGTTGTAATACCGGCTCCGGTATTACTATTCCGGAAAAATCTTTCCCAAGATTTGCTGGATCTCTCGGGCAGCACTTTCTTGATGAATCCCGCAAATCTCGATGCCGTACACTTCGTGGAGTAGGTCGATCGAACTGAAATCCGAGAGCCAGGCGAAGCCGTGCTCGGCGAGGATCTCCAAGACCGTATTGCGACATTCGAACAAGTCAGGGTGAAAATCGAAGGTAGCCATGGTCAGGGTTCCTATCGAGGAAGGATTTGATACCCCGGATATGCCCCGTAGGGCGAACTGACGATTCCGTTCTGGGTCGAACCTTGAAATGCGGGTTGTGGCCCGAGCACGATCAACTTCACATTTCCAGTTTGGCCGGGCTTCAAGACTCCTGCGTGAACCGCGGCAACGCCGAGTCGCGAATCGAGAGTGTAGACGGTCGTCCCCCACGCTCCCGCCGTTTTCGGCGGTGCTCCAGTGACGCGGAATGTCAGAGTCTTTCCGATGTGTTGTTGGAAAGCCCGGAGGTTCCCAGGATCGGGCAACACAATGACCGCCGCATCTTGCGCCTTCGATGGAACTGTGATTCGGGCCAGGTGGGCCACTTCCATTTTTTGAAGTCCGAACTGGAATGTCTTGGTCAAAAATCGAGAAGTGATGAGCCGCCCCGTAATTTTCGAATTGCCGGTATACAACACATCATCGACTGAACGGTTCAGATCTTTCTCGGGAATGTCCTTCGTGATTTTCTCCAACGCTTTCGCGACGCGCTTGGCGACCTCGGGGTTATTCTCTTTGGCGAGTTGGACGAGAGTCGGATAGGCCTTGGCCCCCAATTTTAGCAGGTCATTGGTCGCCGCCGCCCGAGTTCGGAAGTCGGTGGAACCGAGATCCTTGACGGCTTTCTGAAGTCGCTCGTCGTCTTGTTTGGTCAACCGAAAGCCGAACTCGATCTTCTTGATGTCCGCAACAGGAATGCTGAGGTTCCCGTAGGGCGTTTGAAAGACGATCAAATCGTCGAGCCAATCGAGCTTCATTTTCGAACCGTCGACAAATACGGCTTCGACTTGATGTGGCTTGGACGTCTCGAATTTCACCACATCTCGTTTCTTGGGTTGTTGTTTCTCGACGTCACAACGCCCGAGAGTTGGAAACAGAACGAATGCGGGGAAGGCGAACAGCATCCCCAACCGTAATTGCCACGTGTTGAAAACGCAGGGTCTTGCATCCGTTTGCATGGTAGGGCCTCCTTGGCAAAAAAACGGAACAACGAACTACACGATCACCCACCAACCGTGATGGGTGTTCGTCGCATCAATAAAACTATATGTGGAGGAGTTTATGCCGAGCGGCGAAGTCCCTGAAACACGACTGTGTGATGCTCGGGGCTTTGGCCTTCATTATTCTGGACGTCCATCTGCTCAAACGGAACGCCGACTGTACTGAACCACCTGGCGAGCGCAAGCCAATCGAACTGGGGATTTTTAATAATGTCTTGATCTGGCTTGAAAGCTATTTCGACTCCTGTGTGGGAAGTCTTCGATTCTATTTCGAATGGAGAGACGGGAACTCCTTCGCGATACTCCTGGAACCAACAAAATCCATCTCGATGATTCCGGAAGTGCATCCATTCACCTAACCGGTTCGGAAACACTATCCCAACCAAACAACAGTTTGCACCCACGGGTGGATTCTCTTTGTGGAGTCGGCAAGACCCAAGCGCCGTGAAGATCAACTCTGGAATATAGGTTCCGTCGTCGGTTTGTTCCATCGCGAGTCTGCGATCGTTATCGGCAACCTGAATCGCACCATCGGCTCCGGCCAACAAACGAATTTCATCATAGTGCCCGCCCCAAACTTCGTCGATCGCCAGACAGAGGCCTTCTTGAACCAGGACG
>CAYYUU010001320.1:0-2051 GCA_964474955.1 uncultured Alcaligenaceae bacterium
CGACTCCGATCGGCACATCCGGCACGGTCCCTCCGAGTAAGTGAGTGCGAATCCACTTCCCACGCTGGACGGGATGGTTGTCGAAGTTACCACCCCACGCCGCAAGCCATGCGGGATGCGTCAAAATACCCGCACGTTGATACTTCGGCACGGAAAGCGGTTGTCGATTCGTCCATCTCCAGTCGGGAGGCAAGCCGAACGTCGTGGCATAAAACAGGCGATTGCGTTTGTTGTGGATCGGTTCCAGTTTCCCGTCTTGGTCGAATCGGGCACCGACGAAAATCTTGTTGGTGGTCAATAACTCGCGTAATACTTGTCGATCTTTTTGGAGGACGTAGCGGATCAGCATCTCGACATCGTTGTAGAGGAACTTCGGTTCGTGGCGTCCCTTCGCGGGTTGGTCCTTGAATACGTCGAGGACTTGCGGATAGCCGAAGTATTCGCGGAAGAACTGCATGATTCGCGGGTTGTCGTCGAGGTCTTTCAAACGCGACTTGAGATAGCTCTGGACTTGTTCGCGCGTAGCGAGTTTCTTTTCCGCGGCCCTCTTCAACAAATCGCCATCGATTCTGTTGGACAGTGCGAACGAAATGGCGAAGGCGATTTCTCGTTGCGAAAGCCGTTGTCGCCCCAGCTTGTCGGCGGGACCTTTCCCGAGTTCAAATCGAAACAACACTTCCGGTTGCATGAGGATGGCCATGAGCATCGTCTTGCTCGCGACGGCCTGACCGCTTTTCTTGGCGACTTTTTCGCGGAAGGCCATGAGGCGTTGCACTTCCTTCTCGGTCGGACTGCGGTGGAGAGCCAATCGAAATTCGAAGTGGATGGCGCTGGTGATCATTTTCTTCGAAGGCCTCTTCTCACCGTCGATGAATCTTTTGATCTCTCGGAAGTGGTGCCGCGATTTCACTTGCTGTTCGACGATCTTCTGGGCATTACTCAGAAGCATGTTCGTGGTGGGTTCGTCGATGAAATACGATGCCGCGTAATCTTTGATTTGGGTACCGTCGCGAAGGTTGAGCGGTTCACTCAGTCCATTCGCCTTGTTGTCGGTGAGCTTTGTGGCCATCCGCTCGTAGATGCCCGGACGAATTCGCCATAAACGCGGACGGACAGGAATCACTGGTCCGGGCTTCGCCGAGAACAACGCATCGTGATCGACATAGTTTCCGAACTCGGGCAGGACCAACTTGGAGAAGGTTGCCGAGCCGGGCATTTGAGTCTTACGCAGCTCGTTGCGAATCCAGGCCAACGCGGCTTGTCGTTCCTTCTTCGTCGGCTGGTCGTAGTCCGACGGGGGCATTTCGTTAAACTCCAAACGCTCGCGGATGAGCCGCCACGTTTCGAAGTCGTCGCCCTTCAGCAAATCCGGATCGATCTTCGACAGCGACAACTTGGCGCTCGGCCTTTTACCGGCGTGACAACTGGTGCAGTATTTCTTGAGGAACGGAGCGACCGTTTTTTGAAAACCGGCTTTGTCGGCGTGGAGTTCGTCTGCCGTTGCGCTGACGCCAAAGACGGACAGAAGGAGTATCGAAAGGAGCGGAGTTCGCATTGTTGGCCTCTTTTCTTTGCATGCAGAAATTTATTTTTGCATGCACGTATTATACGTCCTGTCGTGCGTGTCGCAACTTCCGGCTTGAGGGGTTCGCCACGAACGAGACTTATTTCGTTTTTCCCAAGACGCAGGGGCGCACTCGCCGCGTATCCAACACCTTCAGAAATTCAATGACTGCATATCGCTCGGCGTCCGTCAAATTATCGCCGTAATGGTGACCCACGTTCGTCATTCCGTTAGTTTTGTTCGTCGTGTCATAGACCAACCAATCTTCGGGCTTGGTCTTCTTTTGTTTCGGCATCGTCTTGAGGACTTTGTGAACGAGTCCCATGTCCTTGAAATCGTAGGCGTAGGGATCGGGATCGAGTTTCCAGTACTTCGGACGGGCTTTGCTGTTGAGGACTTGATAGACAGTCGGCACCGAACCATTGTGGAAATACGCTGCCGAGGCCCAGAGGCCGATCAGCGGAGGAGCGTAATTGTAGGGTTTTTC
>CAYYUU010001321.1:0-2047 GCA_964474955.1 uncultured Alcaligenaceae bacterium
TAAGAATGCCTTTGAGGCTTTTCAGAGTTATGGTTCGACGGCGCCGGACGAAGTTGAGAAACAGATAGGCGAATGGAAGAAACGAATTTAAGAAAGAAAGAACAGGTAACAGGGAACAGAAAGATTCTCACGCGAAGACGCGAAGGAGCGAAGGAAAAGAGAAAAAACAACCGCGGATCACACAGATAACCACGGGTAAAAACAAATCTGTGGTATCCGTGATATCCGTGTTTCTGCCTTTCTCTTGACTCTCGTCTTTCTGTTCCCTGTTCCCTATTTCTTGAATGGCGTAATCTGAACTCGCACCGAAAAAGTCCGGTGGCAACTATTACACGCGTTCGCGAGTTTGACGAAGTTCACTCGTGTGTTGTTAAAATCTTTTTGTGAAGCGGATTTGGCGACGGCGAGCGCAGCGTCGCGAAGGTTCGTGGCTTTTTGAAACCAAGCGGTCCGTGCCGGTTCGGTTTTGGGTGGCCGGAGCATCAACAGATTCCCGGTTTCGGAAACGATGAGAGATTGGCCGCGTATGAATTGCCACGTTTGCACTTTCGTCGGCTGTTGCCGCAACAGCTTGTCGAGGCCTTGAAAATTCGCATTCGCCAGCCCCTCCATGAGTAACTTCGTCTCGGCCACGGCTTCTAATTTCGGTTCGAATTTCTTTTGCTGAGCCTGGACCGATGTTGGACCTGGGATGACCGTCAGACCAACGAACGCCGTGGGTACGAACACTAACCAAAGGGTCGGACGCAAGTTCTGCATTGTTTACTTCTCCTCGGAAGGGATGTGACTCGGCGGTGGAGGAACCTTCACGAAGATCTCGTCGTCTTCTACTTTCGTTTCGAAGGAACCTATTCCCGGACTCTTTGGAGAATCGGCCCAGACGCCATCGCACAACCGAAACCGCCAGGCATGCCAGGGACAAGTAACGGTTCCATTCTCGACGTGGCCGCCGGCGAGCGAGGCACCCATGTGCGGGCACATGTCGTCAATCGCATAGATCTCGCCCTCGTGTCGAAACACGGCGATGAGTTTGCCGTGTACCTTCACCGTTTTTCCTTCGCCTTCGGGCAACTCGTTAACCCGGCAGACCTTCTGAAACTCGCTCATTCCGATTCCCTTGCGTCATTGCCCAGTGAGCTTCACAACTCCAAAGATTGGTGACCTGCCGCAATCTCGCCAATCTTCCCAAAGTAAAACTCCGGTTTGCGAAGTTTTTGCGCGGCCTGTTTTGCTTGCTCGATGTTTTCGTCGTCCAATGTTCCTTGTAATTCCAACAACCGACATTTGTCGATCAAGATTTCGCATTCGTAGGCCAGCTGGCCCTTGTTCACATTCTTTTGAAATTGGTGGTCGCGCACCTGCTGGGCTTCATCGAATTCTCCCCGCAACAAGTGATAATGACACCAGGCGTGATAATAGCCCGGACAGGCGGGCCACGAAAGTTGACCGTTTCGGCCAAGAGCCGTCCGTTGCTGCCGAGAACTCGCGGACCGTTCTCCTCGCCGCTCGGCCAGCAGTGCTTGCCACATATGGGCCAACGCAATTGGGTACTGATAGGCCTTGCGCCGACCCGAATTCTCCAGAGCCGCCGCCCATTTCTCCAACTCGTCCCAGTTCCGCCGATGGTATTCGAGCAGACACATGTTCTCGTGCATGGCGATAATGTAATGCCGTGCGGCGTGTTGGTCGGGGTCTCCATCGGCGTCGGCCAAAGCGGCAAGAGTGAGTTCTTCGACGCAATCATAGTTTTCCTGGGCGAACGCAAGGTCGATACGACACTCGTTCCACATGTACTTGGAGTCGGGCGTCTCCGGAGAGAGTTCCCGTTCGAGTTGGTCGAGGGCCGATTGGATTTCGCAGGCGAACCCGAGTGGGTCGGTGCGTAGGTAGATGACGATCAAATCCGTGTAGGCGTGAAGTCGTTGGGGATAGGTGAGGTGTTCAGGCCGTTGGACGAGTAACAAGTTGTTGATCGCGCGATCCAAAAGATCGCGAAAATCTCGTTTGTAGTAAATGGTGGCGTGGACCTGCCATTGCTGGAACAGCA
>CAYYUU010001322.1:0-2045 GCA_964474955.1 uncultured Alcaligenaceae bacterium
CCCGTCCCGTCGCTACGGTGGTCTTGGTCATACGGCGAGAGGTCATCATTCTATGGAGCCTCGAACCCGAAACGTAATCTGGCAGGACGAGTCGCGGCGTACTGAGCCCAGTGGAAGTAACGGTACACATCTTTCTTGGGACTTGGAACACGAAATGTCTGGCGGTCTAGTTTTCGTTTTTTGGCCGAAGGCCAAAGACATGGCCTGGAGTGTTGGCCCAGGTGGACTGTGGTCTTGTGGAGAGGTCTGGCGAGTCGATTGAGCTTGGCCTTGGGACGCGAAAGTTATTTCGTCCGGTTTTGTGATCCTTATGTCTTTTCCAAGTCCCTCGCCCCGCTCGTGTGGAGAGGGACTTGGAAAAACCGGACAGAAATCTATTTCACGTTCCTCGGCCAAATGACAACAACAGAAATTGAGAACATCCTGGCCGAAATGGGCACGAACATGGATCAGTTTCCTCCGGCGTGTCTGGGGAACCGACGAGTGGCGGGGCAAGAAACGAGTCGTGATGGCGGTCGGTCAGAAATTGTTGGTTGTGATTCTGTCGGAGGACGAAAGCCGAGACCACGTTGTTGGGGCAAACTGTTCGGGAACGAGACACCAAACAATCCTCTCGTTTTCCTTCGCCCCTTCGCGTGAGATTTGGTCTGCCCGCAACCCTCCGATCCGCACCGCAACCTTCTTGCTATTGTCCGTTGATTGTGACTTCGAACCGTCCCGTTGGAGTTGGGCCTCGTCCTCGCACTTCGATGGTGTAGTCCCCGGTTTCGCGAGCTTGAAACATGAGACGGGCATCGCGCTTGCCGCCGCCGTTGTCGTCAAAACCGACGTAGCGGTTGGTTGGCGTTCGCACGACCACACGAGGATCGAACTTTGGCGTGAGGGCCTTCACGTCCACCGTGTACTTTCGTGACTTGTACAGCTTGGTGGTGTACGTCGCTTTGGTTCGCGGCGAGATGGTTCCGGTCGTACTGGCTTGGGTTCCAAAGAACCGCAGACGTTCTTCGATGTCTTTGGTCACGGCGGTCTTAGTGTTCGCGGCTTCGCTCGCGATGATCTCGAATTTACCGGCTTGTGGGTGGAGGGCGCGGGCGGTGAGCAGATACGGCCCGGAGCTGACCGGACGGAAGATGATCCGTGCATTCCTTCCTTCTCCCCCGTCGTCGTCCTCGGCGAGTTGACGCAAACTCGTGTTTCGCAGAGCCAAATAGGCGTCGAATTTTGAACTGACGAGATCAAAGGTGTACGTTCGGCCTGACTGCAAGGACACGACAAACGTTTGCTCCTCGGCCTTGGTGAGGTAGCCGGACGTCGATTGATTCAACCGCAGGGTCGGCGTTTCGGAAACTTGGAGTTGGAATTTCCCGGCCAGGTCGTCCTTCGCATCGGCCACGATCTGATACAAGCCAGTCTTGGACGGGACAAACTGAATCCTCGCGCTCCCTCGTTCCCCTCGCTTATCGTCGACCTGGATAAGACGAGAGTTGGCATCGTACAAGATCGCGCGAGACGCGAACTGGTCGCTTTTCATGTCGATCGTATAGGCCACCCCGGCGGCCAAACGGACCGGATACGTTTTGTGCTTGGCCCGGCCCAACGAACCATTCACGGCCTGGCCCACGACCAGCGGCGGGATGGATTGAGTGGTGCTCTGTTTCTTCTTGCCTGCCGCCTTGGTCTTGTCCTTCTTCGGCGGAGCCTTCTGTTCGGGCTGTTTTTTCGCTTTCTCTTCTTTGGCCTTCGCGGCTTTGGCTTCTTCGGCCAGGTTCGCCAGCGTCACTTCCGGCGGAGTTTGAATGTAATTGAGTGTTCCGGAGTTTGGGGCGTTCCGATCAACGTTCATCTTGTCGCCTATCCAAACCCGGTTCACGACAACAACTTTATACCTCTTGGTGTGCTCGGGGATAAAACGGATGGCACAATGCTGGCCCCAATCCTCGTCTGCCGCGATGAGGTCTTTTCCGTCAAAGACAAACAAATCGACGTCGGAATCGCCTTTACTCGTGACGGTGAGGTTGACCACGTGATCTTTGTGGAGGCGAATT
>CAYYUU010001323.1:0-2041 GCA_964474955.1 uncultured Alcaligenaceae bacterium
ACTCGTTGACGCCCGCAAATCCTTGAGCAAGACTCCAAAGCTCCCTGATGGTTCCGCGTTTTCGCAAGCATGGACAACCATGCTTGGGTTCCCGCTGTTGGCACACCTAAGAGAGGAACAAAACACGAAGCTCTGCGATGCGGTGTTTCAGATCGCTCGTCCGATGTTGGATCTGAAAACGTCGGTCGCGTCCGACGATGACGCACCAATCGGAAGTACAAAATTCGGTGGTCGTCCGGATTTGCCCAAACGAACGAAATGGCCGAGGTGTGTCGAGGGCCCGTTGGGATTCCTTTGCCAGTTTGACTTACGAGAATTGGACGGAACCCAAGCCGGACGCCTTCTTCCGAAAGACGGATTATTGTCCTTCTTTGCCTACCAGGACTGGGAATCAGGCATCAGCCCCGGAATAGAGGACCTTCCCTGTGATGCGCAAGTGGTATATTCGTCGGCGAGAAGTTATCTCGCTCGTCGCGATCCACCAGACGATCTCAACGAGGTAGGCAATCAAATCCTGCCGACGTGTCACGTACAAATCGAAGAAAGTTTGGATGTGCCGTTTACGGATTGGAAATTTCCACCCGAACAACTTGACGTAAAGAAGGTCCTTGTAGATGGAGACGCCTATGAGGTGCTTTACGCAATTAAGAAAGAGTGCCGTTCGTTCGGACACCACCTCTTGGGGTATCCGCTCAATTTCACCACAGGTGACGTAACTCCCGGGTTGGAGTGGTTCCCGCTTCTTGTCCTCATCTCTGACGACAACCTGGGCTGGTCTTGGTGTGATGGAGATAGACTCTCCGTCTACGTTCGCAAAACAGATTTGAAGAACCAGACGTTCAAGCGGATTTACGGATACGCGGGGTAAGTTTGTGTCGACACCTCAGTCTTTTTCAGTCAGTCTCGAACTCACTCCGCGGGATTCCAGACTGGCGAATGATCGCTCGCAACGTACCGTGCGTAACTCTTTGTGATCTGGGACGGGCACTGTTGCGGTGCCCACGTTGTCCTTCCGCTGCATGACGATGTGGCTCCCCCGTCGGTGGGCCTCGGAGAAGCCTTGACGAACCAGAATGTCGCAAACTTCCTGCCCCGACAAGACCCGGAGTTTACCCAACTGTCACCTCCACCTGGGTAACGTAGACTTCTCCCGCGAGCCGTTTCGTAATCTCCTCGGGTGAAGCGGTTTCGAAGAACAACTCAAGGGCTTCTCGCAAATTCGCTCTTGCGGACTCGACTGAGTCTCCTTGGCTCGCAATGTCGAGTTCCGGACAGAGGGCAACGTACCCATCACCCTCACGTTCAATAACAGCTGTCAGCCGGTGTTTCATATACAGCTCCTTTGGAGAAAGATACTTGAGAGTATCATCGGTGACAGAAGCAATTCTACCCCTTTTTCAAGTGCTCAATAATTCGCTCCGCGAATTCCATACTCGAAGCTCCGTCCTTCGCGCTATATCCTTCGAACTGACGTGCCACGTCATACGTCACATACAACTTTCCGCCAGGTCCCTTCTGGGCGATTTCTTCGCTCTCGGCAAACGTCGCATCGAGTCCTTGTTTGATCGCTTCGGCGGCCTCGTTCCAGCCCATGTGTTCGAGCATCAACACGCCCGACAGCAACACAGCTCCGGGGTTCGCAACGTTCTTGCCCGTGTACTTCGGAGCCGTTCCGTGAGTGGCTTCGAACATGGCCGCGTTGTCGCCGATGTTCGCACCTGCGGCCAGTCCGATACCACCGGTCAACGCGGCAGCCGCATCGGAGAGATAATCGCCATTGAGGTTCATCGTCGCGATGACGCTGTATTCGTCGGGGCGCAATTGAATTTGTTGGAACATGCTGTCGGCGATTCGATCCTTGATAAGAATGCGGTTGTTGTTGAGCTTGCCGGGCTCGGCACCGCCACGCAATTTGGCAGCCGCGTCCGATTTTTCGTCCCACAGTTCGTCTTCAGTAATGATATGCTCGCGGAATTCTTCCTTGGCGAGTTCGTAGCCCCAATCCTTGAACGCCCCCTCGGTGAACTTCATGATGTTGCCC
>CAYYUU010001324.1:0-2039 GCA_964474955.1 uncultured Alcaligenaceae bacterium
GGCGATATTTCTCGTCGAGATGCTTAAGGAAGCCAAGTGTCGGACGGCCGACATCGAGAAGCTCAAGAAACAACCCGAGAAGGAGGACGTCAAGGAGGACGATCGCGGCAGCGACGTCAAGAAGTTCCTGGCAAGGATTCGCAGTGGGGGAGAAAAACGTATTTTGCAATTCATGGTCTGCAAGAAAGGCGCGAATCGAGCCGTCACGTTCGCCAAGAGAATTGGCCAGAAGCACAGAACCGAACTGAAAAAGAAGGTGGGAGATGGGGCCCGATTCGTCCGGGGCGAATGTGCGTTCGAAGAGGGAAAATTCACGTTCATCACACCCACCGCCGTCAGCGGGCTCGCCAAGACGATCAAGAAAGCCCTCGCAGCCGAGACGGGCAAAACGGACTACAAAGTTCGAGTTCGAGACGAAGCGAGTTCCGTCGTCTTGGATGACGAGACGGATGGAGAAGACGCCGATTTTACCAACATTCCCGACTTGCCTGAAGACCTCGGAGATGGAGAAGACGAGAACGTCGAGTCCGTGGAAGTGGTGGACGAACCCGACACGACTCAGGAACGCGAGACCGCGTTCCTCAAACGAATGCAGGCCGTCCAACCTCGATACCAAAAGGCCGTCTCCAACGGCGGACCGAACGTCAATCAACTCCAAACGCTCTTCTCAACGATCCGGACAACCGCCGAAAACAAAGACTACGAGCATGCAGGGAAACTACTCGATGAACTCGAGTCACTCCTGAATGGTTCTCAACAAACCGGAGGGCAGTCCGATCCTTCTCAGGTCCCACCTCCACCGCAAGAGGGGTCGATTCCACCCGCTCCTAAAGCTCCCGAACTGGATCCGAACAAAATGGCCAGGGATCGGCTCATTGCCAGGCTTCGGAATCTCACTCCCGAATACAAACAGGCCGTTGGTCAGGGCGGGCCGAACGTTGGGGAGATGAAGCAACTTCTCCAACAATCCAACGACGCACTGCAAAAATCCAACATCGAGTCTGCCACCAACTCCATCGAGAAACTCGAAAACCTCGTCAACGAAATCATCGCATCGATCGCCGAGCAAAAACTCGATGGGCAATCGGACGGCAAGGACGTGTCCAAGGTCGTGTTGACGCAGTCTCGTCTTGTATGGGACGGAACCCGAAAACAGGTGCAGAGGCAAATCACTGAGTTGGAACAAGAAATCATCAAGACATGTGAAAAACTTAACCAAAACGAAGACGCCGAATACGAGGTCGACCTGTCCGAACTCAACACGAAGACGAAACAACTCTACAGCGTCCTCGATAAGCTCGACGCTCGACTCATCGACAAACTCGACGAAGCCCTTGCCGCCGAGGACGATCAGGTCCGGAAGGCCAAACAAAAAGAAGCCATCGGCATAATTAAAGAGTATCTTGGCGTCGTGAAAGGGGACAAACTACTGGCGATGATCGACAACAACGGGTTCACCCAATCGAACATCCGCGGGACTTTCGTCAAAGCCCTGAGCAGTCTGGCGGCGAAATTGTAAACGCAAGAGAAGGAACAGAGAGCGGGAAGACGAAGACAAAGACACGGACCAATTCTTGGGACGAGCCAACCCTGGTCGTCCCTCGAGGAACGCACGAATGCGAATCCCGCAGTGAACGGAAACGACGAACATGGCGTGAGGGATACGAAATGGATTAGTGTCCGTTTTTTCCTGTTATGTCGGGTACGGCTCCGCCGTGCACCGTGCGTTCTATACGAGAAAGAAGACAAACGACAGGTGGATGCGGTAGGGAAGCTGCCGCGTTCGCGTGTCGTCTTTGTTGTAGTTCTGGAGTGCGGCGGCTCGACGCCACTTTTGTTTTTCTCTTGGTTTCGTTTTGGGCAATCCCATGCAACACGTTCACTGGTCTGGTTTAGTCGTATTGTTCCTTCTTTTCCCGAAGGCGCACGCCCAGACGCCCGAATCCCCCAAACCAACAGTGGATAAGGCCATCCAATTTCTGGGCAAGGGACTTGCGCACAAGGACGCTATCACGTTCGACACCAAGTTCCGTTTAGCC
>CAYYUU010001325.1:0-1538 GCA_964474955.1 uncultured Alcaligenaceae bacterium
CCACGGTCGAGCCCCACGGTTGGCAACTGGGATTTGATGTAGTCCCTCGCTTTTTGGTTCGAAGGTACGTGCTTTTTCACTTCGGCTGTCCAAGCTTTGACGGCGGCCTTGAATTCATTCTCCGCCTTGCTTTTGGCTGTGCTCCAATACTTCTTGAATTTCTCGGTCGGCGGAGTCGCGCCCACACCGATTTTCGAAGTCTTGTACACCATCGACGAGAGGCAATCCTTCGTGCGTTGCTTGAACGGCGTAACGATCTTCTGTTTCAAGTGTGATTTGAGCTTGACGTGCTGGATCAGGTCGATGGCCCTCGTGAGTTCTTGGAATGTGTTGGCGTTGTTTTCGACGAAGTCCACGATTTCCCGGAGGGTCTTGTAGGTCGTGCCCAAATCGCTCACGTTGGCCGTGAAGGCTTTGGTGTGTGTTCCGATGTCGCGGCAAATCGAAGCCGGATTGATGACATTCTTGGCCGACCCCTCAAACAAGTTCCCGAGACCCAACGGATCGCTCGCCTTGAGCAGCTTGTCCACCTCCGTGAGGATTTTATGTTGCTCCGGCTGAGGCAATGTGGTCGGATCATGCCCCAGTTTTTTAATCTCGTCTTCTCGTTTAGTGATTTCCTCTTTCCTGGCCTCCAGATACCCCTCCTGCTCCGGAGCGGTGTCTCCCCCTTTATAGTCGAAACTCTCCAGTTCACCAAGCCGAGCGACGGCCCTCGCTCGACCCACGAGCGTCATCTTGGCCGGTTCAAAGCCGTGTGTGGTCAAGTTCGCATTCTGCTTGTTCAGCTCGGTCTCTTGTTTTTTGAGAAACTCCAACTGTTTGTCGAAATCGGTCTCGGTGCATTTGAAATACGCCAAGGCCTTCTCGGCGAACAACAAATAATGCTGAGCCATCTTGAGCGCTTCGGCCTTCTTCGGCGACGTCCCTGTCCCGAGTTCTGTTCTCACTTTTTCGAGTTTCTTCGGCAGTTTGTCGGAGCCTTGCAAGATGCCTTGGATGGTGGGATCGGTTGCTGTGGTGGCCCATCCTCCCAGGAAACGCTCGACATTTTCCAGCGCCGCTAACTTGCTCGGCCACTTGGGGTCCTTTGGGGAAAAAGTCGTCCCCGCCGCAGTGTCAAACTTGCCCAGTTCGGTGATGGCCTCGTCACTTCCGAGTGACTGATAACGCCGCCCATCGGGGGATCGCGGATGAGCCCTCTCGGTCGTCACGATCGTCTCGATGCTGTCTTCTCCCCCGCTCACGGCCAATCCGTAGGGCGACCAACCCAACTCTTTGAGCTTCCCTGGGATGTTCTTCCCGATGATGCCGCGAAGTTGGTCAATCGTCAAGAGATTCACATCCCAACCAGCAGGCACCGGCCCGTTCACGTCCGACGCGTGGACGTCCAACCTCGTTTTGGGCGTCCACGGCCCCGGCTCGAAATTCCGGGATTTTAACTCCGAGTCAATCTTGTCCATGTCCTTTTTGCTGCCCTTGTCCATGATCTCGATCGAATCGGTAAAGGCTTTGGTGATCGTGTCGGTTTTTTCCGT
>CAYYUU010001325.1:1548-2031 GCA_964474955.1 uncultured Alcaligenaceae bacterium
CCGGCTGGCCGTGCCCAAAACGCAACGCCGAGAGGTTGTATTGGTCTCGCAAAGCTTGTTCGGACGTTTTGCCTTTGAAGATAGTCTGGTATTCTTCCATGTTGCTCCACACGGCATCTTCGGTCATGTCGAGCCCGACGCGATTGGTCCCGCGGCTATTGTGCAGCGCGTGGGTCATCTCGTGGCCCATCGCAATGAATCTCGGCGCGACGAGCAAATTGCCCTCTTTTGTGTTGAGCGCCACATCACTGTCTTTGGCGCCGAGGACCATGTAAACCGTCGACGACGAACCGGTCCCTTTGGTTTTGGCTCCCGTTGGGTCGTCTTTTCCACAGGCCGCGCTGTCACCAGCTTCGAACGTAACGGTATGGCCCTTACTGTTCAGTTGGTCAACGATGTGTCGCCCGGCTTCGCTCTCCATCAGGCGGGCAAAATTGGCCAACGTTTCGATGCGTAATTGTTTGGCTTCTTCAGCCGTCGTGC
>CAYYUU010001326.1:0-2028 GCA_964474955.1 uncultured Alcaligenaceae bacterium
TCCCCTGCCCGTCAATGATTCTGATCTTCTCGTGTGCCTGCATCTTCCGGCTCTTGGGTGGCCTTGACTGAACCAACAAGGAGGTAGCAGTCTGCAAAGATTCTGGTGAGTCACTCTAGCTTTGGAGAAGCATGCGGAGTCGTTCGTCAGACATCGTGTCTGGTGCCAGGGAGATGAGAGTGGATAACGTCAATCGTTGTCGGAACTGATGTTTATGTCTGCACTCAATTGTTTCCTCAACCGTAGGTCGCAAGTGCGAATTCTGGCGGGGTAGCTTTCTCGAACCAATCAAAATCTAGAACTCCCAACGCAAATACTTTCTGATTGGACAAAGTGTCGGCTTTCGCGGTGCGAGAGGACGCATTGTTTCGCGCTTCGCTGTGAGTCCCTCGCTCACGCTTCGGGCTAGTGGTGTAAAATCTCACGCTTCGGGTTGGGAGAACATTGCCCAAACTGAAAGACGCCTGGGCGGACGTACGCCGAAATAACTTGCGGGCGCTTTCTGCGACATCTATACTCAACACATCCTCAAATTCCTCCCGTCTCCAAGATGGAACCCATCATGCTCTTCCGTATTGTTTCTGGTGCCTTCTTTGGCCTGGCTCTGCTGACCACCTATTCCAATGCCGATTCTCCGCTTCACAAACGAGTTGATGCGTTGATCGAAGCGAAGATAAGGAAATCGTTCAGTCCGTCGGCCACGGACACCGAATTTCTGCGTCGTGTGTACTTGGACTTCGCAGGGCGAATTCCGTCGGTGAAGGAGACGCGTCAGTTTCTGAAGAACAAGGCGACCGACAAACGAGAGAAGCTGATTGACCACTTGCTCAACAGCCGCGAATACCCGGCGCGAATGCAAGAGCTGTTTCATGTCATGTTCATGGAGCGGTTGGGAGAACACGCTGAGTGGACGAAGTACTTGCAAAGGTCGTTCGCCAAGAACAAGTCGTGGGATCAAATGGTGCAGGAGATTTTGGCTGCGTCTTCGAAAGATGAGGAGGCGAAGGGAGCGGCCTTTTTCCTGTCCAAACGATTGGAGAACTACGGCCAGAATCCCGTCGACTATCCGGCCCTGGCGGGTGATATTGGGCGGTTGTTTTTGGGCAAAGATTTTCGTTGTGCCCAGTGCCACGACCACTTATTCATCGATGAGTACAAACAACGTGACTTTCAAGGGCTCTATGCGTTCGTCAAAAATGTCTATCACTCCCGGGGGACTCAGCCAGCCGTGGGGGAACGACCGACAACGAAGAAAATCGAATTTTCTTCGGTCTTTGATGGCCTCGCGAAGATGACCGGGCCACGTGTTCCTGGCCTGATGGAGATTGCTATCCCCAAGTTCAAAAGGGGACAGGAATACGTCGAAAAGCCAGATAGGCGGAAACGAACGCCCGGCATCTTGAAATTTAGTACGCTGAACGCGTTGGCCAAGAATCTCCCCCGTCCTAACAATGATGACTTCAATCGAAATATAGTAAACCGACTTTGGTTCGTGATGATGGGGAGAGGATTGGTTCATCCTCTGGACCTACATCATAAGGAAAATCCGCCGTCACATCCCAAACTGCTCGAGCTATTGGCGAAGGAATTTGTGAGCCACAAGTATAACATCAAGTGGTTATTGCGAGAACTTGCGTTGAGCAAGACCTATCAACGATCCAGTGTCTTGCCGAAAGGTGTCACAAGAGTAGAACCCCAGAGCTACCGCACGGCGCTGCAGCGAAGACTCTCTGCGGAACAATTGCTGCGGAGTATGTTGCAAGCCACGGAGGAAAAGGATGTCAAGGACGGCGTGACTTTCGAATCGCAACGTCCGCTTTTCCTTAAAGCGTTCGCGAACCCGCCGAGGGAACCCGAAGAGGAATTCAATCCGACTCTTAGAGCTACTTTGTTTGTGTTGAATAACAACACAGTTCTAAGTTGGCTCCAACCAAAGCCGGGGAACTTGATACATCGGCTTCAACAGATCAAAAACGAAAAGAAGGTTGCAGACGAGTTATATCTGAGTATCTTGACACGTTTCCCCAC
>CAYYUU010001327.1:0-2016 GCA_964474955.1 uncultured Alcaligenaceae bacterium
GTCGGACCAACTTGGCGTTGGTCTTTCGCAGCTCGGTGATGAATGCCTTGCACGTGTCGTTGTGTTTCTCGCCCCGAATGGCAAATCGCAAGATGGCTTTCTTGACGACAGGTATGTTGTGACTCTGTCGATCCCAAAGGCCAAGAATCTTCTTGGAATACTGCCATTGATTCCACTTTCGCAAATCGTCGATGGCGAAGTCGGCCATGTCGTCGTGTTCCAAGAGAAGAGCCAGACTGTCGGCCAGTTCCTTCTTCGTGAAGACATCCGTTCGCGTGTTCCAGTAGAAACGAACCGTCCGGAGGGTGGCATAGCGAAACATAAATCGTTCGTCCTTGTCGGACAGCACTTTTTGCAGATAGCCGACCGCCTCTTTCTTACGTTTGTGCTTATCCAAAAGCATCAAGTAGCCCGCCAGCAATCCATCAATTCCAGAGGAGCGACGGATTTTTCGGTTGTCGATCATCTTCCGGAGGAGCTTGATGTGCTTTTCTTCTCCGCAGTGGCCGATCAGCGAGCCGTACAGACCGTATCGGTACATCGGCGTTTTCTTGTCCTTGAGCCATCCGGCGATCTTCTCGGCAGGGAGGTTCTTGGCGATATCCATGTAGTCTTTGTAATCGGCCTTGGCGAACTCACGATACGCATCGAGCGAGACGATATATTCGGGGTCGTTGAGATACTTGAAGCACTCCTTCAACCGCAAGGCGGGTTTCTTATCGTTCAACTTGGCCAAGTTGGCCAGGTATTGATCGACACGGCCGCCCTCCTGAATAATCTCACCCTTGTACGGGTCGATGTCTCCTTTGTAGACGTCGCAGAAGAGGATATACGTGTCGTTGTTGTTGATCAAACGCGGGATCGTCAGGACCTTCTTCTTTTTACCTTTGACGGTGATTTCGCTAACCCCATTCCCGCCTTTGAGGATCGGATGCGATTTGAGTTGCTGCTCGATGACGAAATCCGTGGTGCCGTTGTCGAGTCCGCTCCCGTTGGGTTGAGGGTTGGTGAACGTCCCGACCAACACCATCGAGGCTCGCTTGAATTCTTCCAGCAGAGTCGGACCCCGCTGGTCTTTACAAAACGGACAGGCGTTCACTTGGCTTACACTGAATAATGCGAATCCAATTGCAAGAGCGAGTCCGAGCAACGTCCGTCGCATCATGGCTTGTCTCTCCTCACAGGTGGGATCTCGAAGTTGAAGGTCCATCATTCCTATTATCTCAGGAAGATCGGGTCAAGTGCAAGCAGGGAAAGGGATATGAACAAAAACGCAGGCCAAGAAATGCGAAACAAGTAGTTGGCCGGCTTGTTGGTGCAGGATCGTCGGGCAGGTTTTCACCCGTCCAAGAAAACAAGGGACAGGTTGAAAACCTGTTCGACGGACAAACACGAAAAACGGACAAAAATATCTTTCCCGTTCCAATCCTGGATATGGGGTCGCTTCGACCAAACTGTCAAACCCACTGAGAGTCAAGTCCCTGCGAATCAATACTCGTATACGACTGGCGGTGTGGGAGGCTGTCTGACCCAGGAATCGTCCGGAACGAACACAAACGTGTTGAATCCGGGGGCGTCTTTTTTCTGTCGAAATTCCAGCCGACCCACTACCTCGACCCAAGACTCCGGTTGGATGCCCTTAATTGGGTCTCTCGATACCATGACGGCCTTGAGTGTTTGCGAATCCTTGTTGCAGCATTGAATTCGGAGACGAATCAAGGTGAACGTGTGGGGATTCTGTGACGGGTAGAATTGTCCAACGACTTTGACCAGTTTGTCTTGATATTGTTCACGTAATTGGGGCGTGTAGGAGGCCTTTTGCAACTGTTTGAATTCGACGCTCACCGAATCTTTTTTGGTCTGGCGTTCGTGCGGAATGGGTCCGACAAGATGACGGCACCCAGCGTTGGAACGACTTGTGGGTAGGGAGCGAGTCCCGAGGCAATCAAAATCCTGACCTGGTCCGGAACGAACTCAGAATTTACTGGGGGTGGTTCTTCGAGGTTGACCTTGGGC